>CBIMZH010000111.1:0-7820 GCA_966248255.1 uncultured Cellvibrio sp. | reverse complement strand
ACCCAAGCTGGAAAAAAGCGAAAATGTGCTGGGCATGCAGGGCCAGGTGTGGAGTGAAACCATTCGCACCGGTGAGCAGCTGGAGCAGATGATTTACCCGCGGGTAATGGCCCTGGGCGAGCGCGCCTGGCACAAGGCCAGCTGGGAGGGCGATAGGCCGGATGCTCAAGCGCGCCTGGCGGACTGGGCCGCGTTTGCCCAGCTGCTGGTGCAGCGCGAACTGCCCAAGCTGGCTAAAACCGGCGCCAGCTTTTATTTGCCGCCACCCGGTGCGCAAGTTAGCAGCGGTGTGCTCACCGCTAACACTTCGCTGCCCGGACTTTTGATTGAGCTGAGCCTGGATGGCGGCAACAGCTGGCAGGCATTAACCGCAGCCTATCCACTGGAGCCAGGCGCTCAACCGCTGTTGCGCACTCGCCTTGGCCAGCACACCAGCCGCGCGGTAAAGGTGAATTAAACCGGTGATATTCAGCCAATAAAAAAGGCGCCTTAGGGCGCCTTTTTTATTGCAGTGATTTACGCCTAAGGCTTTTTCTCCTAACTGCCTCTTATCAGTTTGGCGCGCAATTAAACGGCTTATGCATTTTAATTTGGATGCAGCCATAGAGTTTCCGGCCATGTGCCTGCAAAAAAGCAAAAGCTGAGCACATTTTTAGCGAAAAGTGCATAAATTATGCGATTTTTCGCTTGGCGTATGTTTCATTGTTAACAATTCGCTATTAGTATTGATCTTTCCACATACTTTAAGTTGTAGATGTAGAGCCCTGATTACAGTGCAATTGAGCGGTATGCCTCTTTAAACATAAAAACGTTTTAGGTCGCACCATGAAAATCGATTTTTTTACCGCAGTCTTGATAGTTTTTTGCCTGGGTGTCTGCGTAACTCTACTGGATGTTGGATCGCTGTTTTCGCTTGCGGAGGCGGCAGCTAACTAAGGCGCTAGCCAAAAGGTCAAGGATAGGTCTGAATGCAGACATATAAAAAACCCGCTTCGGCGGGTTTTTTATTGCCGTAACCATAGCCGCCAAACAGCGCGCCGTTAATCACCGCAGGCGATAAATTCCTGCTCGGTTGCCACCCCGAACAGGGGGATATCCCAATTGGCGCTGTTGAGCGACTCCACTTCCTGACAGGCGTGGGCCAAGCCAACCAGATAGGGGCGTCCCTTGGGGAATTGCTGCTTGAAGGCGAAGGTGCGGTCGTAAAAGCCACCGCCCATGCCCAGGCGCGCGCCAGAGCGATCAAATCCCACTAATGGCATCAGGGCCATATCCAGTCGCGCTGCCGGCAGGCGATGATTTTTGCGAAAGTCAGGTTCGGGGATACCAAATTGATTGAGCTTCATGGGCGTGTCAGCGGTGAATTCGACAAACCAGAGTTCACCCTGCTTGTCCGGGCGCAGCACCGGCAAATAGGTTTTGCGCTTCATCTTCCACAGTTGCTCGGCCAGTGGCCAGGGGTCTATTTCACCGTCGTTGGCGATATAAAGCGCGAAATACTGGGCGCGCATTAACTGGGGGACTTTCATCAGCTGGCGCACTAACAATTGCGCGTGGTGTTGTTGCTCGGTGGGGTTAAGTGCGCGGCGTTTGGCGCGCAGTGTCTGGCGCAATTGTTGACGCTGCTGCTGGATCTCCGTCATGGGCTCGGCTCTCGGCTGGGGATATTGCATTAAAGCAAATCAATAGCGGATCACCAACGCATTGCGCTGAGAAAAATAAATCCAAGGGATTTGGCGAAAAACTGGAGGGAACAACAAGAGAGAGGAGCAAGAGAGAACAACAAGAGAGTTAAGAGACCCCGAAATGCCGCTACCAAGCTGGCCTTGAACCCAAAGGTTCAAGGTGGCGATACCTGTGGCTTTTTAGGCTTTCCGTCAGGCGGACATGCACACCAAGCTCAAACGAGATACTGCCGGGCTAACATTTATCGGCTCAAGGACATTGTTGGATTGCAAACATTCCAGGGCGAGGCGCCAGTATAACCCAGAGTCCCGGGGCTTCCGCAAATGAAATTACTCGCCCAAATCGCCATAAGTTAGGAAAAATTCGTCTTAACAGGGGCTGGTATTTTCGCGCTTTTTGCGCATCTGGCTGCAAATTCTGCAGATTGGTTTTTGCTGCATCGATTTGGCTGTTTTTGCACTAAAAATAAAAACGCCCGCGGTTGCGGGCGTTTTTTAAAATATTTTCAGCGGTTTGCCGGGCGGCTTAGCTGAGTGACTCAAGGCTGCGATCCAGTTTGTCATTCAGGCGCTGCAGGTCGGCCTGACTGCTGCCGCCACCGGTGCCACCGGACTGACGCGCCTGCAGCAGTTCGTGGCTGAGGTTGAGTGCAGCCATCACCGCAATGCGCTCCAGACCGATCACGGCGCCTGTACCCTTAATCGCTTTCATCCGCTCGTCGAGCAGCTGGGCGGATTCCACCAGTGCCTGGCGCTCTTCACGCGGGCAGGCCACCTGATACTCTTTATCGAGAATTTTCACGAAGACGGTTTCGTTGCTCATGGCGTTTACTCCGCATCCAGGTTTTTCAGGTGGGAAATCATGGCTTCCACGCGGGTGCGCGCCAGTTCGTTCTTTTCGATTAGCCGCTGCCGCTCCTTCTGCCATTCGCTTTCGCGGGCTTTGAGTTCGGCGTTCTCCTGCTGCAAGCGGTTGCAGAGCAGGATCAGCTTATCCAGCTTGTTTTCCAGGGAGAGCAAAAGATTGTCGGACATGATCAGCAATAACCAAATGTAGAGCGCGGTTGCTCACTATATTGCGCCCTGTCCAGTCGGTCAATTGTTCAGCAATAACTTAATGTAAATTCTAGAAGTTGAGTCTTAGTAAATGAAAAGGCAGCAAGTTTTATTTGGACCTAATTACCCATTTTCAGCCGCTATTCAGCCTGGCTGAGGCGCCTTCGGGCAACTGGGGCGCTGGCAGCAGAGTGGCGGCAGTCAATGCTGCACCAGCGGGGGCAAAAGAGTCGCATGCGCGACTGGTCAATCGTGATAGCATGGCCCCAGCAAGAACGCGAGGTACCTATGTCCGATTCCTTTAATGCCCCCGAAAATTCTCCCCAGGTTTATCCCCCCATCAGCTTTGACGAACTGGCTAATTTGTTAGCGCCCCTGGGCGTGCTCAATAGCCCTTCGGAATTGCATGGTTTGCTCTGCGGCAAACTCGCCGGCGGCGCGCATCTGAGTGAAGTCAGCTGGTTGCTGGAGGCGGTGGAATTTCTCGATTTCACCTCGGCGCCCGACGAGCGCATCCGCGCGGCGCTAACCAGCCTGCTGCACAACAGCCTGCAACAGTTGCAGGCCGATTTTGGCTTGAAGCTGATGTTGCCTGACGACGATAGCCTGCTCAGCGAGCGAGCCGCCTGCCTCAGTCAATGGTGTCACGGCTTTCTCAGCGGCTTTGGCAGTGTCGATTTAGGCAGCGCGCGCGAGCTGGATGAAGATGCCAAAGACATACTCCAGGACTTTGCCAATATTGTGCAAATCCAGGTGGATGATGAAGAGGACGAGCCCAGCGCCGAAGCCGATTACACCGAAGTGGTGGAGTATGTGCGCATGGCCGCCACCTCGCTGTATCTGGAATTTGCGCCAGCGCAAGACGCTGCCGCAGAAGCTCCGCTAACATCCACGCCTACACTTCATTAATTACCCAGCTGAGTTCAGAGTCGCCCATGAGAATTGCTCTAACCGAATTCGCCCGCCGTCGCAAAGAGTTGATGGCGCAGATGGAACCTAATTCGATTGCCATAGTGCCCGCCGCGCCCGAGCGTATTCGCAGTCGCGATACCGACTATCACTATCGTCAGGACAGCGACTTTTTGTATCTCTCCGGGTTTGAAGAGCCAGAGTCGGTGCTGGTACTTATCCCCGGCCGCGAGCATGGCGAATTTGTGTTGTTTGTGCGCGAGCGCAATCGCGAGCGGGAGATATGGGACGGCTATCGCGCTGGCCCCGAGGGCGCCTGCAGCGATTTTGCTGCCGACGATGCATTTCCAATTGACGACATAGACGATATTTTGCCCGGCCTGCTCGAAGGCAAGCAGCGTGTTTACTACGCCATGGGTAAGGATGCGGATTTTGACAAGCGGGTGATGGGCTGGGTTAACAGCATTCGCGCCAAGGTGCGCTCAGGGGCTACGCCACCGGGTGAATTTTTGGACTTGAGCCATTTTTTACACGACATGCGCCTGTTTAAAAGTGCCGCTGAATTGCGCGTGATGAAAGAGGCTGGCGAGATATCCGCGCGCGCCCATGTGCGCGCTATGAGAGCGGCCAAAGCCGGGGTTATGGAGTATCAACTGGAAGCGGAAATTATCCACGAATTCCAAATGAACGGCGCGCGTTTCCCCGCGTACAACTCCATTGTTGGCGGCGGTAAAAACGGCTGCATTCTTCACTATATTGAAAACTCGGCGGCGCTCAAGCAGGGTGATTTGGTGTTGATTGATGCCGGTTGTGAGCTGGATTATTACGCGGCCGATATTACCCGTACCTTCCCCGTGGGCGGCAAGTTTTCTCCCGAGCAAAAAGCCCTTTACGAAATTTGTTTAAAGGCTCAGCTGGATGCCATTGCGGTGGCCAAGCCTGGCAACCATTGGAACGATCCCCACGAAACTACCGTAAAAGTTATCACCCAGGGTTTGCTCGATATCGGCTTGCTTGAAGGCGATGTAAATGAACTGATTGCCAGTGAAGCCTATAAAGAGTTTTACATGCACCGCGCCGGCCACTGGTTGGGCATGGATGTACACGATGTGGGCGACTACAAAGTGGGCGGTGAATGGCGGGTGCTGGAGCCGGGTATGGTAATGACCATAGAGCCGGGTATTTATGTAGCGCCAGACAATGAGCGAGTTGCCAAAAAATGGCGCGGCATAGGCATTCGCATTGAAGATGATGTGGTAATTACCAAAGACGGCAACGAAGTGCTCACCAGCGGTGTGCCCAAGTCAGTTGCCGACATTGAAGCGCTAATGGCGCAATAAAATAAAACGGGCGAGGCAGGCCGCTTCGCCCTAAGGTCGAGCTATGACCCAGCAACAAGAATTTGCCCAAGCGGAATTCGATATCGCCATAGTCGGCGGCGGTATGGTGGGTGCAAGCCTCGCCTCGCTGCTGGCTGCCTCTGGTGCAAATCTGCGTATCGCGCTGATTGAAGCCCAGCCGTTTGCCGCCCAGTCACTTGGCGGTCAGGCGCAGAGCCACTTTCAACCGAGTTTTGATGCCCGCTCCACGGCGCTCTCCTACGGTAGCGCGGAAATTCTGCGCGAATTAAATCTCTGGCAAAGTCTTAGCGAACACATCACGCCGATTCGCCGCGTGCATGTGTCGGACCGCGGCCACTTTGGCGGCGGTATGATTGATGCGGCTGAACATCAACTGGACGCTGTAGGTTATGTGGTGGAGAACGCTTGGCTGGGCCGGGTGCTGCTGCAGAATGTCAAAAACCAAACGGCAATTGAGGCTTTCGCCCCGGCCAGTGTTAGTCAATTAAAGCCAGTGCAGGATGGTGCGCTGCTGCAAGTAAATTGCGCGGATAAAACGTTTCAACTGCGCTGCTCGCTGGCGATTATTGCCGACGGTGGCGACTCACCGCTGCGTCAATCGCTGGGTATAGCCTCGCACACTCGCGCCTATCACCAGTCGGCGATTATCACTAACGTTGAATTTTCCGAAGCCCATGAGGGCATAGCCTACGAGCGCTTTACCGATACTGGCCCTATGGCGCTTTTGCCTTTGGGCGAGAGTGATAAGGCCAATCGTTCGGCGTTGGTGTGGACGCTGCCCAGTGAGCAGGCCGATGACATTATGGCGCTGACTGATGAGGCATTTCTGGCTGCTTTACAAGAGCGCTTTGGCTTTCGCCAGGGGCGCTTTGAGCGTGTTGCCAAGCGCTTTAGCTACCCCTTGGAACTGGTGCTTGCCGAAGAGCAGGTGCGCTCCCATATCGCCCTGGTGGGCAATGCCGCGCATTTTTTGCATCCGGTTGCGGGCCAGGGTTTTAACCTGGCTTTGCGCGATTGCACCGCGCTGGTGGAGCAAATTGTTAAAGCCGTTAGTCGCGGTGAGAATCCAGGCAAACTCTCGGTGCTGCAAGCTTATGTGGCGCAACAGCAGTTGGACCAAAATCTGACGGTAGAGTTTAGCGATCGCCTGGTGCGTTTATTTTCTTCGCCCCAGTTGCCGCTTATCGCGCTGCGTCACCTCGGCTTTATCAGCCTCGCGGCAGTGCCTGCAATAAAGCAGGAGTTTAGCAAGCAAACCATGGGCACCGGCGGTCGTCAGTATCGCTGGCAGTTGCATACTCATACTGGCGAGCAAGCGCAAAATTCCGCCCTACACCCTAGGGCTAGCCGCTATGGCGCAGCTGATAAATCCGTTGATTATGACCTGGTCATAGTCGGCGCTGGTCTGGTGGGTGCAAGCCTTGCCTGTGCCATTGCCCAGCAACCAGCGGCAGCAGATTTACGTATCGCGGTGATTGAAGCGGGCGGCGATGCGGAACATTTTAGCGGTGAACATTTTGATCCAAGAGTGGTTGCGCTTACTTCAGCTTCGCAACAGCTATTGCAGCAGATTGGCTGTTGGGCTGCTATAGCGAGCGAGCGCGTCTGCCCCTATCAGCAGATGAAAGTTTGGGATGGTGAAGGCACAGCAGATATCAGCTTTGACGCCGCCGAGGCGCGTCAGCCGCAGCTGGGCCATATAGTGGAAAACTCGGTGATTGTGCATGCGCTGCGCGCACGTATGGCGCAGTTGGATAACATATATTTAATTCAGCCAGCCGCCGTGATGGATGTGCAGGAGCAATACGCGGGGCAGCTGCAGTTGCTGTTAACGGGCGGACAAAAGCTATCAACCAGTTTGCTGATTGCCGCCGACGGCGCCCATTCCAAAGTGCGTGAACTGGCGGCCTTCGAAACGCGCGAATGGGATTATGGCCATAAAGCCATAGTCACTACAGTGCGCACGCAAAAGCCCCACGAATTTACCGCCTGGCAGCGCTTTATGCGCACTGGCCCTTTAGCATTTTTGCCCTTACAGAATGCCGGTGATGATCACTACTGCTCTATTGTCTGGTCGGCAGAAGTGGAAGTGGCCGAGCAACTAATGGCCTTGGACGACAGTGAATTTTGCCAGCGCTTGAGCGATGCCTTTGAATATCGTCTGGGCAAAGTTGAAGCTGTGGCTGAACGTTTTGCCATTCCCCTGCGCCAGCGCCACGCGAAACACTATATCAAGCCATGTATCGCGCTGGTGGGCGACTCGGCCCACAGCATTCACCCGCTGGCGGGTCAGGGAGTCAATCTGGGTTTGTTGGATGTGAGCTCCCTTGCAGGTGAAATTGAGCGTGCGCTGCTGCGCGATATTCCCTTGGCTGATGCCTCCATTTTGCGCCGCTACCAGCGCGCGCGCCTGGGGGGCAATCTGGGCATGATGTCGGCTATGGAGGCATTCAAGCAATTGTTTGGCAGTTCCAATCTGGGCGTTAACTGGCTGCGCAATGTCGGCTTGCGTCAGGTCGAAGCTCAGCCCTGGTTAAAAAAATGGATAGTCCAGGCGGCACTGGGTAAGTCTTGAGTCAGTTGCGGAGGCAAGTATCTTGAGCTGGAATGAATGGTTTTCTATAGCGCCTTTTGACTGGTATTCGGTGGGCACTTCACTGCTCTGCGGCACCATTGTCGGTACCGAGCGACAATTGCGCGGCAAGCCAGTAGGCATTCGCACCTCCTCGCTTATTACCCTGGGCACCTATATTTTTATCGCCGCTTCCA
Source organism: uncultured Cellvibrio sp. (assembly GCA_966248255.1). GTDB lineage: Bacteria > Pseudomonadota > Gammaproteobacteria > Pseudomonadales > Cellvibrionaceae > Cellvibrio. The sequence continues at coordinate 40 of CBIMZH010000111.1, read as the reverse complement.
TGGCGGTAGCGACTACGGTTACCGATCCATCGCGCATTAT
>CBIMZH010000110.1:0-7828 GCA_966248255.1 uncultured Cellvibrio sp. | reverse complement strand
CCGAACTAGAGGAGCTTGAGGTTGAGGAGGTGCTTGATACAGAAGATGACGACAGGCTTGAACTGGAGGACAGACTGGACGAAGAGACAGAAGAAGGCGCAACACTAGAGGATGACGCAACAGAGGAGGATTCACTTGATGAAATCGTTGTCCCCCCTCCCAATGAGGAGCTACTGCTGGATGAAATCGAACTTGAACTGCTGAATACAGGCGTACTTGAGGATGAGCTAGACACCAGACTGCTGTTACTGGAGGAGTTACCCTGCACCGAGGAACTAACACTGGATGAACTTTGCTCGGGCTTGCCATTATCAAGTGAAGAGGACTCACTGGATACGCTTAAAGAGCTTTGAGTTACCTGTCCCTGACTTGTGCCACCGTTACTTCCGCCTGCTGCACCACCGCCGCAAGCTGCTGTTAGTAAGGGGGCAATAAATACCATTACGGCCGTAGTTTTTCGCAATTTTCGCTGCCAACTAAGACCTAGTTTCAAGTGCTGACGGGTTATATAGCCCATTTCTACTAATACCTCACCCAGTTCTACCGGATCTTTTGTTTGGGACGTGAGGTTTTTGATTCGGCGCTGGTGCTGGATCTCAATGGCTTGATGAAGCTGGGCGCTATTGATTAATCCCTGTTCAATAAGCAGATCGCCAAGTCGAGTTGAAGTATGTATCTCAGCCATAGTCATCACCATTAAGGGGCGTTACTTCTACCCCCGCTCAAAAACCATGAAAGTCATTCTAGTCATGAGCATCGAGGGCAGCGAGTGCATTTATGCGCCAATTATAAAAATGTGAACCAAGCAATATGTTTTTTAATTATGAATTGTGTGGAAACTCATTAATGAAGGCATAAACATGTACTTTTGGGATTTTAGATGCCTAATTTGTCTGTGGCCAGCTTAATTTTACTAAGTGCCAAGATCACTTTTTCCCTAGGCGTGGCTATGTTCATACGCATAAAGCCCTGCCCTCCCTCACCAAAAACACTGCCTGGGCTTAACCCTAATTGGCAGTCCTGAATAAAGAATTTTCGTAATTCCTTATCATCAAATCCAAAATCACGGCAATCTAGCCAGAGTAAATAGGTTGCTTCTGGTTTGGTGCAGCGAATTTTAGGAAGCTCTCTGCGCAGAAAATTGATAACCAGATCACAGGTTTGATTTAGATAAAGCATCAGGGCATCCAACCAAACGCCTCCGCCACGATAGGCGGCCTCGAAAGCGAGAATACTGAACGGGTTGGTATTGCCTATATGCAAACTCTCAAACACCCGTTTGATACTGTCCCGTTGCTCAGCATCAGGAATAATTAGCGCTGAAAGCCCCAGCCCAGGAATATTGAATGTTTTGCTGGGAGCGACCGCGGTAATAATTTTGTGTTCCGGGCCAGCCAGTCGGGATAGCATCAGGTGTTCAACGCCTGGATAGGTCAGGTCACAATGTATGTCATCAGAAATAATTGTCAGTTTGTGTCGCGCACAAATATCCAGCAACCGCTCCAGCTCCGCCTGAGACCAAGCCCGGCCCACAGGGTTGTGCGGGCTGCAGAGCAATAACATCTTTGCACCATTGGCGGCACACTGTTCCAGGTGATCGAAGTCCATTCGATAGACACCATCCACTAGCTTAAGTGGGTTATCAATTAGCGTTCGCTTGTTGGTGGTAACGGCGGAAAAGAACGGAAAATAGACAGGCGATTGAACTATCACCCCCTCTCCCGCACAAACCAGCGCCTGCACTGTCGCGAATAAGGAGGGAACCACGCCTGGTGCCAGCAGAATCCAATCTCGTTCAATCGACCACTGATGTCGCACCGCGAACCAGTCAATCAGCGACTGATAGAGACTCTCCGGATACAGGCAATACCCATAGACAGGATGTTTCGCACGCGCCTCAAGGGCCTCAGTTACACAAGCAGGAGCGGCAAAATCCATATCTGCAACCCACATTGGATAAACATCATCAGTTCCAAAGACTTGCTTGCGCGCATCAAATTTCACCGAGAGGGTATCTTCCCGATCTATATAATCATCAAAATTAATGCTCATTCACCTACACCGATCAATATTCTATTAGCGTAAAATTTTGCCGTTTACTAGCATTACTACTTTCACTTCAGATTCAATTGGGTTCTAGTTTCAACTTTATGAAATTTCTGGTCATTTTCACGGTTATTAGCCTTCTGAGTTTTGCCTCAGTCAAAACTCGGGCCGAGCCACTGCAGGTAATGGTACCCAGCATGGATCGCGAGTCACCTCACCGGGACTATGCCGATGCCCTGCTCAAACTGGCACTGAAAAAATCCGAAGCTAAATACGGCCCTTTTGAAATTCGACAACAGAGCCAAAGCAGCGTTATCAAACGTCAATTACTCGAACTCAAAAAAGGTAAAAAACTATCCGTCGCTATCTCTATGCCTACGCCTGAATGGCTGGCCAACACACGACGCGTTGAATTCCCCATTTTAAGAGGCCTGGCAAGTTATAGATTTTTTTTGGGCACCAAGCAAAACGCAAACCTATACAGTAAAGTACACAGCCTTGCCGACCTAAAAAAGCTGGATATAGGTCAAGGCCCAGGATGGTCAACAGGCAAAATTTTAAGGGACAACGGTTTTAACGTCACTTACGGCGGCCCCTACCCCACATTAATTCCCATGCTTGAGGCAAACCGATTTCAGCTGCTCATGCGCAGTGTCTATGAAGTAGGCCCTGAGTGGCAAGCCTATAAAAATGCGGGCAACGACCTGATTATTGTTTCCGACTTTTGTGTTTTTACCTATCTGCCCATGTATTTTTTCGTTGCCAAAAACCAACCTCTACTGGCAGAGCGATTAAAATACGGCTTAGACTCAGCATTTAACGATGGCAGTTTAGACGCTCTATACCGTAAATACTTTAAGGCCGCTCTTGAGCTCCTGACAAACCAAGAACGAAGGATTCTTTATATAAATAACACCAATATTGACAGCACATATTTTGAACAAGACAAACCCTACCTGTTGCCCCAGGTTATAAAAGGCTTCCAGCTACAAATAAAAAAAGATTTTTCACAACCAACTCATTAGCGACAAAGCCAAACATTATTAGATGCGAAATTCGGCCCCTAAAAAGGGGCCAAACACCAAATGTTTTACACGCTCACTCCCGTGAAAAATCATTTAGTTCTCTGCCAAATACTTACCTCTGAAAGGCTGTGCTGAAATTTTCGTTTAGTTTCACGAATCACAAAAGGAACTTCCTGAGGTTCGCCAAGCAAGCTAAAGTGTTTATCCAGATAAGTGTGTAACCCATCCAGCGTAGTAAAGGTCTCGCCATCTCGCTTAAATCCGCCAAGCCACTCGCCTCTGGGAGTATGTTCGGGCAGCCAGGTGTAGGGCGAAGCAAGCATTAAAATCCCGCCTGGTTTAAGGCGCTCATGAATGGCCGCTAAAAATTTTCCTGGGCTATATAGGCGATCAATCAGATTTGCCGCGAGGATAAAATCATAGTCAGTAAAAACAGATTTCAGATTACAAGCATCACCTTGAAAAAATTCAACCCGCTTTTTGGTTTCAGCCAAACCCAAATCAGCAAGACTTCGAGCTTTATAAGAAACCAATTCACCTTCATCGCACAGGGTGTAGCGCAAGGATTCGCCGTTTGCCAGCTGCACACCCTGGCCTATAAAGCGCGCAGAAAAATCCACACCAGTTACCTGTGTAAAGTATTTAGCCAACTCGAAGCTCGCACGCCCTGAAGCACACCCCAGGTCCAGCGCCTTGGACTTAGGCTTATCCCCTAGTACATTAATCGCTAGGTTAACCAACGCCTTGGAAAAATTAGCTACGCCAAAATATTCATCGCCATAATGAAACTCTGCGTATTCCGACATTAATTTATCGGTTTCGTATTGCGAGCCTGGGGTGGGTTTTAACATATCTGACTCAACGTACCTAAAGCCGGCGTGTTGGAAGAAATGACGTCGAAAGGCGTAGCGGGAACTGCGTAAGGATTCATTGCCACAAGAAATCCAGGAGCCGCCTTTAATAAGATTATGGCGATCGTCAAAAGTGGGGGTTGTAAAGTCATCATATATTGGGTGAACTTCAAAGCCTTCAAATGGATAAATGGGCGTTTCTGTCCACTGCCAGACATTGCCCACCACATCATAAAACTCACCCTGAGCAAAACGATTAACCGCACAAGAAGAGGCCCAATAATCGAGATGAATATTACCCTGTGCAGGTGGTTCGGCTATCTCCGTTAATCCCGCCTGGTCATAAAGGCGATACCACTCATCCTCCGTTGGCAGGCGCACCGGGCGCCCTGTCTCAGATTTTTTCCAATTACAAAATGCCTTGGCCTCATGGTAGTTCACTTCCACCGGCCAGCTCCAGGGCATAGCAACTTCCTGGGTCATTAGCCGCAGATACCAACCCTTGGGCTTTTTTAGCCAAAAACTTGGATGTTGAGCCTTGCTAAAAGCCAGCCAACCCTTGCCCTCTTCCTCCCAAAAATGCACGTTGCGATAGCCGCCCGCTTCAACAAAGGCCAGGAACTCCTGGTTACTAACCAAATATTTGCTGGCTTTGAACTCCGCAACTTCCGTTTGATGAAGGCCATATTCATTGTCCCAACCATAAAAGGGATCAGCTTTTTCTTTATGTAAGGATACTGGGCCCTGGGCGACGTTTATCAGGCAATTTTCGGGAGCATTGCTATCGATCTCTTGCAGTGGCTGCCATTGCGGGTGCGGTTTTACATAGTCCAGCTTATGCTGACGGATGAGGACAGAAGACGTCTCCAAATGAATACGCTCATGCTCAACGCCCATGATGATGGCCCACCATGGGTTGTGCCAATCTATGGGCAACTGCAAGGGCGCGGTTTCGATCAAATCAACAACTAACGCCCTCACCTTGTCTCTGTAGGACTTAACCTCCCTTGGGCTGGGCCATGGATAGTTAGCATCATTCAGATCGTCCCAACTCATCTCATCCACACCAACAGCAAACAGAGATTCAAACTCCTGGTTAATACGCTCTGGAATTAAACGGGCCAGGGTAAGCTTGTTGACAAAAAAAGTGGCTGTATGTCCGTAGTAAAAAATTAACGGGTGACGCAAGCTAATTGGCTTAACATAATAGGCTTGTTCATTTGCCAAGCACTCAAACAGAGATTCATAGGCATCAAAGGTATTAATAAAATAATTGCGAAGTGCAATGCGCACTTCAGCTTCATTTCCGTCGCGCAAATTTGGTGTTCGGGCAAGGCCAGCAGGATGGATACCAGCACGCATACTCGCATCAACTTCCGGCGAAATCCCTTTAGATACTGATTTGCCTACTTGTCCTATTTGCATAACAAATACCTTCTTTATAAACATGCAATTGGGTACATTGCTTTAGCTAATCTCTGGGACTCAATTCCCATTAAATTGTTACGGTTATTCCAGGCGCCCGACAAAATCGCAAGCGAATTGCCAGGCAACCCGACCACTCCGCGCCCCCCGAGTTCTATGCCATAAAAGTGCTGCATCCTGGGCCTGTTGGTTCCAGGTGCCACCTAAATGGCTAACCCAATGGCGCGCAGCCGCCAGATACTCGTCCTGGCTAAATGGGTAAAAGCTCAACCAGAGGCCAAAGCGCTCAGAGAGCGACACCTTTTCCTCAATACTGTCGCTTGGACGAAGTTCGCCATCTTCATTGCTGATATCGAGGTTTTCACGCATATTTTGCGGAATTAAATGACGACGGTTGCTGGTTGCGTAAAACAACATATTCGCACTGGGCGCGGAAATAGATCCATCAAGCACAGATTTTAACGCCTTATAACTGATTTCCCCCTCCTCGAACGATAAATCATCGCAAAATACGATGAATTTTTCGCGGCGTCCGGCAATCAATTCAACAATATCAACCAAGTGTAAAAGGTCAGTTTTATCAACTTCGATGATACGCAGGCCCTGCGCCTTAAACTGATTCCAACAGGCTTTAATCAGGGTGGATTTACCTGTGCCACGCGCACCGGTAAGCAATAAATTATTGGCCGGGCGACCGGCCACAAATTGAGCAGTATTGCGCACTATAGCCTGTTTCTGATGTTCGATATTTTGCAGCGCATCTAGCGCTATCAAATGTGGGGCGTACACTGGTTGCAGCGCGCCACGGCCCTGGCTCCCTGGCCGCCAGCGAAATGCTAATGCGCTCCAGTCTGGCTCCGCTGGCTGACTTGGCAGTAAATTCTCAATTCTATCGACCAATGTATCCAATCGATCTAATAATGCAGTAAATTCAGACACAAGCTCTCCTGAGTTTTAGTAAAAACGACATAACCAATCGAAATTTTTAGACTATATTTTGAAACTGACGAGATAAACAAAGTACTTTACGACAGGTATTCCATGTTTACCAAGCAGGATCTCCTTCTTATAGGCCAAACTCTTTCTCAAAGGCGAAACTGGCTAGTCAAGCAATTGGCTCAGACAGAGGACCCCAAGAGTGCTCAAACACTGAATCAAATAGAATCGCTAATAGCCAAAATTTCAGCCGAGCTAAAGGCTTCACCCGCCACGCCGGGCGAGCCCTTGAACCACTATGTGTCCGCTAAAGGCACGTCCATTCGCGATACTGCCATACTGAGGCGGCGAAACCTGTCAGCAGAGCAAATTCGGGTATTAATTGTCGATGATGATCAACTCATATGCGAATTGCTCAGCGTCTACTTGCGCGATATGGGCATAGCCTTTATAGAGACAGCCACCGATGGCATGAAGGCAATTAGCGCTATTTACGAGGCCAACCCGGTTTTCGACCTGGTTCTGTGTGATTGGAATATGCCCGTTAAATCCGGCATCGACGTGCACAAAGCCATGCATGCAGCGGAGCGATATAACGCCAGTATTTTTATGCTTGTAACGGCTATTGCTGAGGCCAAACAAATTCGCGCCGCCATAGAGTCAGGCATAGATGACTATGTTATAAAACCCATCGAACAGGATAAACTGCGTGCAAAAATGGCGAGTTTTTTCCCGCGACTTGGTGAAGCTTAGGCTGAAAATTTAGCTATTTTCAGCCGAAATTTGCGGGAGTGATACGCGAAATTCTGTTCCCACACCCTCTTCCGAATTAAACTCGATTTGCCCCCCTAAGCGCTCAACAATGACTTTAGTAATACTCAAACCAAGGCCAGTGCCATCGCGCCTGCGCTTATCAGTAGAGTCCGCCTGAGCAAACTTTTGAAATATGCGTTCATGAAAGGCATTAGGGATACCCAGGCCCCAGTCCCTAACGGAGATGAGATGCTGCCTGTTCTGCTCTACAAGTTTTACTTCTACTTGCCCGCCAGCATGAGAATACTTAATCGCATTAGATAACAGGTTAAACATCACCTGCAAAAATCTATCCGGATCAAGATTGGCCAATAACTTGGGGGCTTCAGTATCTATTGTTAAGCGCAATTGAACCTGATACTTCTCGCCAAACGCTTTACATTGTTCCAATGATTGCTCCAATAATTGGCGCAAATCACACACCTGGGTTTTAAACTCCAGCTGCCCAAACTCCAGCTTATCTATATCCAGGATATCGTTAATCAACCTGACCAATCTATCGGCATTACTTGAGGCAATAGTTAACATCTTTTGGGTGGCCTCAGCAATTTCACCTGTGGCGCCACTCAAACAAATACCCAGAGAGCCTTTAATAGATGTTAGCGGCGTGCGTAACTCGTGACTTACGGTTGAAATAAATTCACGTTTTAACTTATCAATTTTTGCCCGTTCACTGATATCGTGAATGATAAAAGTGAATACGTTATCTCCCCCCAAAACCAGATGACTAAT
>CBIMZH010000109.1:0-7828 GCA_966248255.1 uncultured Cellvibrio sp. | reverse complement strand
AGCCATTTCCAGAAGCGAAAATAAATCGGCGACAAAGCCATGGCCAAGCCTGCCAGGGCAATTAGGGGGTGAGTAACCAAGGAGAATAAAAGCAAAACGCCGGTGAGCAAATAGTGTTTGCGCAATTGCGCGGTGAGCGCAAATAAAACCAGTGCCTCAGCTAGTGTGCGCGGAGTGAGAAAAGTTTCGAGAAAATAGAATGTATAGTCAGAGCCATAAAACCCGGGAACAGCAATAACCAAACCCAGTGCAAAAGTGGCCAAGCCCGCAGACATAAATTGCCTAGCGAGAAGCCAGATGGCACTAAATAAACTGATGTGACTGATAAACGTCAGTAGTGCAGCCGCTGGTTCTATACCGAGCAGCTTAATAAAGAACCCATACAAGGGTGAAAACAGTGTGTATTTGTCCTGCGAACCAAAACGCAGAAAAATATCATTGCCGTATAAATCCGGATGCAGATTATTGAGCGCGAGTAGCGTATATAAACGCGAGTCGTGAATTAAACCATGGTAGGGGTAAAACACCGCCCAAAGGATAAATATGGTTAACCAAAGGCCCAAGTATTTTGCGGCTGGCTGATCCTCGCCAAAATATGTCTCAACACGAGTAAGTGTGTTGATGCTATTCCCAGTAGACATCATCTTTCCTAATTTCCCTTATCCCAAGCTTTCTAATAATGTGTATTTCGGCGCCAGCGTATAACCGGCAGGGTATTCTACATAAGCAGGTTATAAAAAAGCACAAATCTGTACAGTTAATAGTCATATGGTTAATCCAGATTACTTTGAGCAGCGACTTTGGCATTAATTTAAATTGGCATATAGTAAATCTGACCATATTTATATGGTTAAATTGACAATAAGCTATTTAGCTCGTATACAAGTGCCCTTCGGTAAGGCCAAGCCGTTACAACAATAACAGCAAAGCTGTATGGCTGCCGAAAAGCCCCCGCCCGCAATGGGTGGGAAAAGCCAACACCCTCCATTTAAGTGGTAGCGGGTGGAGGGGCACTTAGGAGTCTAATAATGAGATTTACATCCATTGGCAAAGGAGTCTTTGCGGCCTGGGTTATAGCCGCCGGTCTCTACACAACAGCAACACAAGCGCAAACCATTTCCAGTAACCAGACAGGTACCCACAACGGTTACTACTATTCGTTTTGGACTGAAGGTACCGGCCAGGCATCTATGACCCTGGGCTCAGGCGGTAACTACAGCACCAGCTGGACCAATGTGGGCAATTTTACTGCGGGTAAGGGCTGGGCCACCGGCGGACGTAAAAACGTCACCTTTTCCGGCAGTTTTAACGGTGGCAGCAATGGCTATCTGGCGGTTTACGGCTGGACCAAGAACCCGCTGATTGAATACTACATAGTGGAAAACTACGGCAGCTGGACCCCGCCAGGCGCTACCAGTCTGGGGACTTTCACCTCCGATGGCGGCACCTACAATATCTACAAAACCACGCGCACTAACGCTCCCTCGATTATTGGCACAGCCACTTTCGATCAATACTGGAGTGTGCGCACCAGCAAGCGTTCCAGCGGTACAGTCACCACCGGTAACCACTTTGATGCCTGGGCTGCCAAGGGCATGAATATGGGCAGCACCTGGGATTACATGATTGTGGAAACCGAGGGCTATCAAAGTACCGGCAGCTCCAACATCACCGTAGGTGAGGCAACAGGCACTAGCAGCAGTAGTACCGCCAGCTCCGCCAGCAGCAGTTCGACAGCTAATACCGGCAGCAGCGGTATTACAGTTCGCGCCCGCGGTGTCAGTGGTGCTGAACATATCAATTTGAACGTTGGCGGCACTACGGTGGCCAGCTGGACGCTTACCACCAGCCTGCAGAACTACGTGTATTCCGGCAGCGCTTCGGGTGATATCCAGGTGCAGTACGACAATGATGCCAGTGGCCGCGATGTGATTCTGGATTACATCCAGGTGAACGGCGAAACCCGCCAGGCGGAGGATATGGAATACAACACTGCCACCTATGCCAACGGCCAGTGTGGCGGCGGCTCCTATTCGGAAACCATGCACTGTAATGGCGTGATCGGCTTTGGCTATACCTATGACTGCTTCAGTGGCAATTGCACCAGCTCAGCTACAGCTAGCAGTAGTACCGCTAGCACTGGCAGCAGCTGTAGCGGCTATGTGGGTATTACCTTTGACGATGGCCCTACTTCCAACACCAGCACCCTGATTAGCCTGCTTAAGCAAAACAGTCTCACCCCCGTGACCTGGTTTAATCAGGGTAACAACGCTGCGGCTAACAGCTATTTGATCGGCCAGGAGCTGACTGTGGGCGAAGTGCAAAACCACAGCTACACCCACTCCCATATGAGCAGCTGGACCTATCAGCAAATTTACGATGAGTTGAATCAAACCAACCAGGCCATTCAGGCTGGCGGCGCGGCCAAGCCAACACTCTTCCGCCCACCCTATGGCGAAACCAGCAGCACCCTCAACCAGGCCGCACAGGCGTTGGGACTGCGCGTGATTACTTGGGATGTGGACTCGCAGGACTGGAATGGGGCCAGCGCCTCAGCCATAGTCAGCGCGGTTAACCAGTTGCAAAACGGCCAGGTGATTTTGATGCACGACGGCAGTTATACCAATACCAACAGCGCCATTGCGCAAATCGCCAGCACCCTGCGCAACAAAGGCCTCTGCCCTGGCCGTATTGATCCATCAACTGGTCGCGCCGTAGCACCAAGCGCGGGCACTAGCAGCAGTGTTGCCTCCTCGGTGGTGTCTTCGGTTGCTTCGTCGAGTGTGGTTTCATCAAGCGTTGCCTCATCCACTAGCGGTGGCAGCTGCAAATGCAACTGGTGGGGGACTCTCTACCCTGTGTGCACCAGTACCAGCAGCGGCTGGGGTTGGGAAAATTCGCAGAGCTGTATCAGCACCAGCACCTGTAACAGTCAGGGTACTGGCGGCGGTGGGGTTGTGTGTAATTAACGAAATGTTGCGATAAAAAAGCGGGCTCAATTGAGCCCGTTTTTTTATCTGGATTCAGTTAAAGCTGGGTGAACCTGGCAGCTAAACTCACTTGCCGCGACCGGCTTGCCAAAGTAGTAGCCCTGGTAGCGATAACAGCCCTGCTGCTCCAGCCAGTTGCGCTGTTCCTGGGTTTCCACGCCTTCGGCGATAACATTTAGATCCATGCTCTGTGCCAGGCGGATAACGGTAAGGGCAATGGCGGCGTCGTTGGGGTCGGTGAGAATATCGCGAACAAAGGATTTATCGATTTTTAGTTCGTCTATGGGCAGGCGTTTTAAATAGGCGAGCGATGAATAGCCGGTGCCGAAATCATCGAGTGAAAGCTTAATGCCGCGGCCCTTAAGCGCATTCATTTTGGTGATGATTTCGTCCTGGTGCGAGAGCAGCATGGATTCGGTTAATTCCAGTTTTAAGCGGCGCGGGTTAATGCCGGTGCGCTCAACAGTTTGCAAAAGTTGCGCAACAAACTGCGGGTGCTGGAATTGGCGCGCGCTTATGTTGATGGCCAGGTTGAGTTTAGCGGTGGCGGGCGTTTTGGCCCAGGCGAGTAATTGCGCGCAGGCAGTTTCCAGAATCCATTGCCCGAGCGGCAGAATTAACCCTGACTCCTCCGCCAGTGGAATAAATTCCAGCGGCGACACCATGCCGCGTTTGGGGTGTTGCCAGCGGATCAGCGCCTCGGCGCCCAGGCACTGGCCCTGGTTGTCGATCTGCGCCTGGTAGTGGAGGCTAAATTGCTGGCTGCCCAGGGCTTCGCGCAGCTGCGCCTGCAGGGCAAAGCGCTCGGCACTTTGCGATTGCATCTGCGGGTCGAAAAAGCGGTAGGTATTGCGCCCGCCAGCCTTGGCTTGATACATCGCCTGGTCGGCCTGTTTAAGCAGTTCGTCGCAGTCCTGAATGCCCGGGTCGAACAGGGTGATACCCAGGCTGGGCGTGGTCACGTATTCGGTGTCTTCCAGCTGATAGGGCTGGTTGAGGTGGTTGAGGATTTTCTCGCTGATGCGCTGCACCTGCATTTGCGCCTGGTCGCGGTCTTTACTCAGGCCCTCAAGCACCACTAAAAATTCATCGCCGCCCAAGCGCCCGACAGTGTCCTCCTGGCGTACCGATTCGCGCAAGCGCTTGGCTACCGCCACCAGCAGCAGGTCGCCAATATGGTGGCCGCGGTTGTCGTTAAGGGTTTTAAAGTCGTCCAGGTCGATAAACAGAATGGCGCCGAGATTGCCCATGCGCGCGCTGGTGGCCAGGGCGTGCTCCAATCGGTCGTGAAGCAGGCGGCGATTGGGCAGTTCGGTGAGTGAATCGTAAAACGCCAGGCGGTTGATACGCGCCTCGCTGGCTTTGCGCTCGGTGATATCCGAGAGGGTGGCGACATAGTGGCTGGTCTGGTCCTGGTCGTCTTTGACCGCGGTGATGGTCAGCCACACCGGGTAGTCTTCGCCGCTGGGGCGGCGGTTCCAGATCTCCCCGCGCCAGCTGCCCACCTGCGCCAGCGCCTGCCACATATTGTGGAAGTAGCTGCCGGAATGGCGCTCCGAGCGGAGTATGTCCGGGGTCTGGCCTATAGCCTGCTCGGCGCTATAGCCGGTAATTTCACTAAAGGCTTTGTTGACCTTGAGGATGCGCGCCTCGGGGGTGGTGATCATCATCCCCTCGCGCGCCTCAAAGGCGGTGGCGGCTACGCGCAGCTCCTCTTCGGCGCGGCGCCTTTCGCTGATATCGCGGCTGATAATCACAAAGCGCGCCTGGTCGCCGCTTTCACCCACCTTGCGCGCCACCGATAACTCCCACCAGCTGCGCCCCTGGGGCATATCCAGGCTATAGCTTTTGCCTTTGGAGATACCGCTCGCCGCCGCTTCGGCCAGGGCAGCTTCCACCACCTGATTGGCATCGGCGGGCAGCAGGTCGCGGCAATAGCGGCCGATAAACTCCTCCGGTGGCACAAACAGCAGGTCGTGACGGCGGGTGTGGTAGCCATAGATCATGCCGTCGCGGCCGCACTCAAAAAGCAGGTCGGGAATGGCATCCAGGGTTGCCTGCAGTTGGATGCGGGCATTATTCACCTGTTCGATACTCTTGCTTACCAACAGCTCCAGCAGCAGCTTGCGCTTGTGCAGGTAGATCATAAAGTTGGTCTGGAAGCCGAGCAGCACGCAGAGCAACAGCGCCAGCATGATTTTACTGCTCAGTACCCAGAGGTTGTGCCAGCCGCCCTGGGGCGAGAGGCTGAGTACCCAGGTGCCATTGGGTACCTGGAAGTTGTGATTTATTGGCTGGTTCAATTGCTCTGGCAGGTAGCTGGCGATCTCCTGGCTGCTGCCGTCGGGCAGCTGGCGCCAGAGTCTAAAGGCCATATTGCGCTCGCGCAGCTGGTCCAGGTTGGCGCTGTCCATCAGCTTGTCCAGGCGGATGGTGACATTGGTAAAGCCCCAAAACTGGCGCTGGGGTACGCCATCATCCGGCTCCAGAAACACCGGCAGGCGCCCCACGATACCCAGCCCGCCTTGAATCAAATTGAGCGGTCCGGCCAGGGTCAGCTTGCCCGACTCCAGCGCCAGGCGCGCCTCGGCACTTTGGTTTTGATCGCCAAGCTGGTTAAAGCCGATGGAGGCCTGGTTGCCCGCCAGAGGGTAAACCTGGGTGATAACCCCGCCGGGGGAGAGCGAGAGGTGGGATACGCTGGTGTAAAAAGGCAGAACTTCCCGGGAGAAACGGTCGAAATCCTTGCTCGAGCCCTTTTGCGCGCGGATCAAACTGGCCAGGGCGTAATTCAGCCCCAGCGCCTGGTCGATGGTATCGCGAATTAAAAAGCTGTGGTTTTGCGCCAGGTTTTCCACATCGGCGCGGTAGGCGCGCATCTGGGTTTGCTCCAGGCGCCAGAGCAGCAGTGCCGACACCAGCAGCGACAGACAAAAGACCAGTAGCGCCACCCAGCTGGGGCGCTTAAGCGGATTGAGTTGGTCCAGATTCAAGCCGGTCCCTCGCCGGAGGTTAGCTTGCCGCTGGATGCATAGCCTGAACGCAAAGTCATAGTTACAGAGCTTAGCCTAAAGTCACCCGGGGTTGTGTATTTTGCCGCCAGCAGGCTTAGTGCATTTGGCGAAACTGCAGGTAAATCGCTACAGAGTATGCTTGATCTTAAATAAAAAAGCCCAGCTAAACAGCTGGGCAAGAGACACGCTAGCGGAGACGCTGGCATCTATGAAGAGAAACAATCACAACAAGCATCAACAACAAGGGTTACTGCATTAGTAGGTTTTCCAGGTCAGGCTCAGGCCGTAGGTTCTGCCGGTAGCTGGCACATGTACCGCACCGAATGGTGGCGCCTGGTAGTTGTGCAGATAGTATTCTTCGCCGAGCAGGTTTTTACCCCAGAGCGCCAGTTCCCACTTCTCGTCGCTGCTGGTGTAGGCCAGGCGGCTGTCCACAGTGCGGTACTCGGGAATGGCGGCGTACTCATAGTTGGCGGTGTCCTGGTAGGCCTTTTCTTTGTGGATATATTCCACTCGGGCATCCACCGAGCCGCCAATACTCAGGTCGGTCTGGTAGCTGATAGCGGCGGTATAGGCATTGCGCGGGGCGTTGCGCAGGGTGTTGCCCTCATCTTTCTTAAGGGTGCCTTCCAGTTCGGTGTAGGTTGCATCCAGGTAGGCGTAGGTGCCGTTCAGGGTCAGGTGATCGCCAATCAGATAAGTCAATTCCAGCTCAATACCCTGGGACAGCGCCTTACCGGCGTTTTTGGTTATCAGCGGGGTGACCGCGCAATCGCCACAGGCAAATTGTTGCAGCACCTGCAGGTCCTCGTACTCGGTGCGGAAGACCGCGGCGTTGGTACGCAGTGTGTCATCCAGCCAGGTGCCTTTCATACCCAGCTCATAGTTGATGGCGTTTTCCTGGTTAAAGGGGTCCGCGGTTGAGGGGCTAAGGGTGGATGAGTAGTTGTAACCGCCGCTCTTAAAGCCGGTAGCCACACTCAGGTAGCTCATTACATCGTCATTAAAGTGGTAGCTAGACACCAGTTTGTAGCTGGGCGCGCTCCAGGTGTGTTTGCCCGCGTAACTGACATTGAGTTCGGGCAGGGTTGGGTTGGTCATAGAGACCAGCACGCTGTCGTTGGTGAAGTCTTTAGTCTCTTCGGTGTAGCGCAGGCCCAGGGTCACATCCCATACATCGGTAATGTTGTAAGTGCCCTGGCCAAAGATGGCGTAGCTGGTGGTGACGTTGGCTTGGATGGCGCTGTCGTCAACCTTGCCATAGGCCAGTACGGTCATTACGTTGTTGTGGAAAGGCGCCAGCATAAACGCCGGGGCAGCAAAGTTATTGCCTTCGGTGCGATCCACATCCTCACGCGAGAAAAACACGCCAGTCTGCCAGGTCAGATTATCGCTGGAGCCAGCCAGGTGGAATTCCTGCATCACCATGGCGGACTTTTCATCCACATGGTTGAGCGTATCCACACCGGCCAGAGGGCCAAGCGCCGCGGTGGAGAAGGGACCGTAGTTTTTAAACAGCGTTGAAGAAACGGCCATACCATTTTGGGTGGATTGGGTTTCCGATTCGGTATAGCTGGTCAGCGAAGTGAAGGTCATATCGCCCAGATCCCAATCGGCTTTAAGTGAAGTGCCCTGATTGGTCAGCTCGGTATTGCCCTGGTAATCCAGATAGTTTTCGTAGAAGCCAGCTTTGGGCAGGCCATCGGCCCAGGCCGCCGCCAGTACCGCGCCGGTGATACCTACATCATCGCCAGAGATACTGGCCGGGTTGCGCTCGGTGTGGCTGTAGTCGAGAGTCCAGAGCAGTTCCAGGCTATCGCTGGG
>CBIMZH010000108.1:0-7847 GCA_966248255.1 uncultured Cellvibrio sp. | reverse complement strand
AGCGACCCTTAGCATTGTCTCCACGGATTTGTTCATATAGATAATTTTTCTGTCAGCATCAGAGATCATCACATTGGTTGTAGTTGTAGCCAGGGCGCCCAAAATTCGACTTAGTTCGTGTTCAGCAGCCACCTCCTTGGTTCTGTCGACCCATTCCACAACTGTCCCAAGGCGTACGCCCTTATCAGAAAATATAGGATTGAGGATTAACTGAAAAATAACGCCTGCCACATTAATCTGGCTTATATAGGTATCTTTAAGACTGGCCAGAATATTTATTTGATGGACTGGATTGCGATGGAAACCATCAATACTGCCGCCAATAATTTTATCAACGGAGAAATTAGGCAAGGCTTTGCGCAAGTCGGACTCGACACTGCGTAACATTTTCTCAACGGCGGCATTCATATACACAACAATGCGGTTGTTATCAGCGACCATTACATTCGAAGAGGTTGAGCCTAATGCCGCAAAAACTCTATTTAGCTCATCCTGAGATTTAAGCTTTTTCTCCATATCAGCAGTAATATCGGTTGCATACTTAACAACCTTAAACGTCTTGTTCTCATCATTAAGAATGGGGCAGTAACTTGCCTGAATCCAGACCTCACGCCCGCCCTTACCCAAGCGCTTAAACACCCCTGACTCAAATTCGCCTCTTGCCAATTTGCTCCAAAAGGAACGATATTCTGGCGAGCCACGATATTCTGCATCTATAAACATACTGTGATGCTGACCTTTAATTTCCCCCAGGCTATAGCCCATAGCATCGAGAAAATTGTGGTTTGCATCCAAAATTGTGCCTTCCGGGGTAAATTCAATAACCGCTTGCGAGCGGTGAATCGCTTTTAACTGCCCGCGGAGATTGCCGAGTTCATGCTCATCAACCTTAACTAAATTGGCACTTTTTCCAGAGCCCAGAAGATTTTCAATAAATTTCATAGCCTAAACTCCTTGAGTACCATTTAGATCAACTTGATTAACATCGAATAGCTCTAGCTCATCACTGGAAATAAGCTCGTCTATATCCACCAAAATAATCATTTGTTCATTCACCGTGGCAAGCCCGAGCAAATAGCGACTATTAAAAGCAACGCCAAAATTGGGCGGGGGTCGCATTTGGCTCTGCGATAGACTTATTACATCCGACACACCATCCACAACAATACCAACGATGCGATCGCGAATATTCAGCACAATCACTATAGTAAATTCATCGTAACTAGCACTGCCAAGATTAAACTTAATGCGTAAATCCACTATTGGCACAATATCGCCGCGCAGGTTGATTACCCCCTTAATAAAGGCCGGGGCATTGGCAATTTTGGTAACTGATTCGTAACCACGAATTTCCTTTACCGTCAAAATATCCAAGGCGTAATTCTCTTCACCCAGGGTAAAGGTTAAAAACTCTTTTACACGCTCAGAATCCTGGGCCTGATCAGCATTAACACTAGTCATAAATTCCCTCAATCGAATTAAATTCGCCTTGCTGGCATCGCAGCAGTTTCAGCTATTAACTGGCAAGTTTTAATGCCTCGCTGGGTATTTCCAAACTGAGCGACTCAACATCCAAAATAAGTGCGACACTGCCATCACCCATAATAGTTGCCCCGGCTACGCCGCCAACCCGTTTGTAATGCCGCTCTAGACTTTTGATTACGACCTGTTGTTGGCCAACCAGTGCGTCAACAAAAAGCGCAAATTTAAATTTTGCCGTTTCAACAAGCACGGCAATTCCCTGGTGAACCTGGGTATATACCGGCTCCACCTGCATTAATTTATGTAGAGGTAATATCGGCCAATACTGGTCGCGGACCAGCAGCAACTGATCATCGCCGACCAGCGTTTTCACATCCTTAGCCGCGGGCTGCATTGACTCAATAATATGTACGAGAGGAATAATAAAGGTTTGACTGCCAACGGTTACACCCATGCCGTCAACTATGGCCAGAGTCAGTGGCAAAGTAATTGTAAAACTAGCACCCTGCCCCAGGACAGAACTGATATCTATACGCCCACCCATGGTTTGGACATTGCGCTTAACCACGTCCAAACCAACACCCCGGCCAGATACATCGGTAATTTGGTCTGCAGTTGAAAAGCCAGGAGCAAATATCAACTGCCAAACTTCGGCATCACTGGGGTTGTCGTTTACAGGGATATTTTTTTCCCTGGCTTTGGCAAGAATTTTGTCACGATTTAGCCCGCCGCCATCATCACTGATACTTATGACAATATTGCCGCCCTGTTGTGCAGCCCGTAAAGTAACCCTACCCTTTTCCGGCTTGCCTCTAGCCAATCGCAGATCGGAAGATTCAATACCGTGATCTATGGAGTTGCGCACCAAATGGGTCAAGGGGTCCACTAATTTTTCAGTTAAGCCCTTATCCAATTCGGTTTCGCCACCTTCGATAATCAGATCAATAGACTTGCCCAATTTTGTAGCCAGATCTCTAACCACCCGGGGGAAACGATTAAACACAAAAGAAATTGGAAGCATGCGAATGGACATCACTGCCTCTTGTATTTCCCGCGTATTTCGCTCCAGTTCACCGGCAACCATTTGAAACTTTTCGCCCAGCGCGCCACTTATGCTCTTGCCGATTAGGTTAAGCATAGATTGTGTAATAACGATTTCGCCCACTAAATTTATAAGTTGATCCACCTTACCCACATCTACACGAATGGTACTGCTTTCAGCTGAAGATGCCTCTGTGGGCTTGGCTTTAGGGGATTCCACAGCGGCTGCGCGCGCGCCAGAGGAGGTTGCAGTAGTATCTATTACAGACGGCTTGGCCGATTTGATTAGCGCTGGCTCTTTATCTTGCGTTTTTTCCGGTAGGGGTTCAAAAAAGCCAAAGCCATCATCATCGGACGCTGAACCCGTTAGTGGTTCGCTGGGGGGCGCCTGATCGAAGAAACCATAGCCTTCGTCCTGGCCCGGCGCAGGTGAGTTTTCGAAAAATCCATAGGCCTCTTCTTCCGCTTTTAGATAAGGTTCGTTAAAAAATCCGTAGGATTTATCCTCAGCTGAACTATCTGTTTCCGCCAAAGCATCTTCAAAGAAGCCAAACACTTCATCCTTGGCTGGCTTTATTTCAGCACTGGACTGATTGCTTTGGTTGGTAATTTTCTCAACCGACTCTACAACTTTATTTGCCGCAACCCAATCAATGGGGTCTTTATGTATGTAGCTCACCAAAATTGATTTGAGCACATCCACGCCATCAAGCAACACATCAATCATCGCATCCGTAATTTGCATCTGTCCCTGGCGCAACTTGTCCAGCAAGTTTTCCATAACATGGGTAACACTACCCAATGCATCAAAACCGAAAATGCCGCTCCCTCCTTTTATAGAGTGCGCTGCGCGAAAAATGCTATTTAATTGCTCTGCATCTGGGCTGGCCAAATCCACTTGCAATAGCATTTGCTCCATTTCTGCTAAATGTTCCTGGCTCTCTTCAAAGAACACAGAATGGAATTGCTGCATATCAATTGGCATATTTCTATCCTGAAATGAGGCACGCTTGATGCTTAAATAAAATTTTAGCCCATCACTTTTTTGGCTATTTCTAACAACTTAAGTGGCTCAAAAGGTTTAACCATCCAGCCTGTAGCACCCGCTGCGCGCCCCTGAGCTTTCATTTGATCACTGGCCTCAGTGGTAAGTACGACAATGGGGGTTCGCGCATAACTTGGCAGCCCGCGCAGTGACTTAATTAAGGTCAAGCCATCCATGTTTGGCATATTTTGATCGGTTAAAACAAAGTCGAAGCTTTGGGTTTTGCACAAATTAAATGCTTCCAGCCCATCCTTTGCCGCCGTAACCTGGTAATGCGCTGTTTTTAACGTAGCCTCTACCATTTGGCGAATAGACACGGAATCATCAACTATTAATATTCGCTTCATAAATTTTCCTATACCATTGGAAACGTTAAATAACTGCTTTTATAAAATTCCCCGGCGCAGCAATTTCGACACGCTGCGATAACTGCTCAATCATTGCCAACCCACGCCCGGAAAACTGTTTTTCAGTATCTTGACTATAGCTTTTAACTTCATAGCCGCTACCGCTATCCAAACAGCTTATGGCAAGGCGAGCGCCGTCGTTTTGCTCAATTAATTCCAGAGTAATTTCCACAAAGTCCGACTCGGTCAAACACTGCATACGCTTTTCACGCTCTTCAAAGTAGCACTGAAAGCCGAATTCCTGCTCCTTAATCGAAGAATCCAACCCTAAAACACCGTGATCAATAGCATTGGATACCATCTCGCCTATCACCGAAAATACTCTTTGGCAAAATCGCTGATTGAACCCTAAGGATTGGAGAAAATGATTACACAGGGGGGCTAACTCACTCATCTCAAGATACTGCCCCGACACCCTCAGCTTCCAGGAGAAGTCGCCCCGCTCCTGCTGCAACAACCCAGGCCTGGGCACATCGCCGTACCATTCAGGGTCAAAAATGCTTTCCGGGTGAAGCACGCAAATAGAAACATCATCTTTATAGCTGCACTCACCAGCATGAAACTCCAATTCAGTCAAAACCAGCTCGCCTGTATCGCCCGGCAAAACCAGCAGAGATTCAAGCCGGCTTTTGGAAAATTGCTCTTCCCGAGCGTTCTCCTGTTCTATGACGCCGTCGCTGCAAGCAAATATAAAACCGCCAGATGGCATAGGTATGGTTTCGACATTCGCATCAAACATAGCCTCATCAAGAATACCCAGGGCCATATTGGCCGAGTTAAACCTATGTTTAATTTCGCCCTGATCAACCCAATAGACACTGGGCATAGCGCCATTCCACACAGACACACTATTTTTGGCCGGGTTAAGCTCTATAAAAACCGCAGCGACAAACCTGTCTTCCGGTGTGTCATTGACCAATTTTCTATTAATTTCGCTTACGATTTGATGAAGATGAAAACCTTTGGACACCATGGTGTTGAATATACTTACCATAGGCATGATGGTAATTGCGGCTGACAAGCCGTGACCAGTTGCATCTGCGAGCATAAAATATACTTCGCCAGAGGGTGATATTTTTGCCAGGGATATATCACCACTAAACGCGGAATGAGGTCTGGCGAAAACCTGCACCCCTGAAATATTGTTGGTGTTTTGCCGTAACAGGTATTCGTAAGTGAATTTCGCGACCTGCTCCTCGCGCTCTGCATCCCTTTTAAAAGCTTCCAATTCAATATTTTGGGCGCTAATCAAGCGCTGCAGCTTTACCGAATTAATAAGCGACTTTACTTTTAGTGCAAGCAGCGACAGGTTTACCGGTTTAATAATGTAATCCGCAATTCCTTTGCGAAAGCACTCCTCCAGATATTCCGCATCCTCATTAACGCTTATCATAATAACTGGAGGCTTGCTTAAATAATGCGCGACCCGATCAACCTCTAGCAAATCAACACCGAGGCCATCCTCCAATTGATAGTCAAGCAACATCAAATCTATATCGTCTCGAGTGCGTAAAATATTCTCCGCGGCAACTACGCCTTCTGCCGAAACCACATCGAACCCTTTGGACATCAAAAAACTGGCAAATAGTTGATTTAAAATAAAATCATCATCTACCACCAATATGCAGTAATTGTCGGGGCCTAGCGCTTGCAAATTGGCAATCATGGAATCAGATAAACTCAAACAATTTTTGCATATTTGCCACTATAAGAACTTCCTCGGTAGCACCTTTGGCACCTTTAATTTTTACCTTTTTTTGCTGAGCAGCTGCTTTTTTTTGCAACATGACCAACATCCCCAAACCAGAACTATCGACATATTCCACGCGGCTAAAATCTACAATTATTTGCGATATAGCCTTGCTGTTTAGAAGTTCACTATAGGCCTCGGTAAACGCCTTATGGTAGGAGTAATCAAATCTGGAAGGCAGGCTAATACTTTTAGTATCCGTCATCGCAGCTATCCCTCATTTATACATTTATTTGATATCGATAATTTTTTGCAAATTGGCCAGCTGTAATATTTCCCGCGGTGCGGTTTTTAACGAAATCATTTCCAGCTTTGCGTTGACTGACTGCACCTTTTTGTAGGCCATGACCAATAGGCCAATACCTGCGCTATCGATGTAATCCATACCGGAACAGTCCAGCGTCAAGGACTCACCTGGCGCCATCAAATCTTGAACCTGACGATTGAATTCAGCGCTACAGGAGTAATCAAATCGTTTGGGCATTTTGATTTTTTTATCACTCATATTGCCTTCTCACTCCAATTAAAATAAATCGACGCTTCCAGCAGTTATATTGCTGGCAGAGACTGGATTGGGCTTATTCTCAACCAGGCGGGTTTTGAACTCCCCCAGCGCCTGAGCAAGGTCGACTACATAAGCATGACTATCGGGATTAGATTTTTGCAGTGCGAGCACCTGGGGACTGAGTATCGCCAATATGCCCAGGGTATAGCGTAATTTCTGCCCCGACATATCTTCAAACTGCAAAGCTCTAATTGCCAGGTGCAAAGCGACCGTTAATTTTTGACTTGCGTCGGCGACGTTTTTGGCCAGATTTTCATTATTTTCTGATTGATCCAAAATATCTTTTAACGCAATTTCAACATCCCGTTTGGCAGAAATGGCGTAAGTCATATCCTGAGACGCAACCTTGCCAACTTCTATGGTCAAATTGGCTATCGCCTGGTTAATACTATTTAGCTGCCCCTGAATTTCGGAGCTAAAACCCGATGAGCGATTGGAGAGCGCGCGCACTTCATCGGCAACAACAGCAAAACCTCGGCCTGCCTCACCCGCCCTGGCCGCCTCTATAGCGGCATTTAGCGCTAACAAATTGGTTTGGGATGCTATTTGATCTATATCTTTCAGCGCCTTCATCACCTGCGGCATCTGATCAGAAATATGGTTAACTTTTTCCACCAGATCCATAGAGGCTGCGCTCATAGAAACGGTAGTATCGACAAACTGATCCAGGCTTGTGGATGCACTTTCAGCGAAACGTTTCATACGTTCAACATACGTGAGACTGACACCAGTGCCATCTGGATGAGAGGTCATAATGTGCTGGATGTCATCCTGCTGTGACCCCAGGAGGTTGCGGATATCACCAAAGGACTTATTTAAACTGGCGACGGCGTCTTCTTGAATACTGAGGACATCGCCCAAATCCTCGCCCATCTGCACCAGCTGATCCCCCAGAACAGAAGCGGATTCACCCACCAAAGACTGAACCTCGTGCAAATCACCTGGCGCAATATCAGCTTTAGCGCCCCTGTTTAGCGACTGCTCGATTTGCGTCAATTTAAAAACACAGGCCCCCAGGGCGAAAAACATCAGCCCAAGCCCAAGTTCCAGCGAGAAAAAATGCCCAAGCAGCCAGGAAACTGCGGTGACGACAGCCAGGATTAGCCAATAGGTGAGCGGCATTTCTCTCCGAATCCTCCATTTTCGGCGCACTCATATTTGTTTAAGCGCGTCCAGATTGTCGGTTTAGTTTTAATAGTTAGCGCGACAACCTTAAAAGTAGCAGGAATATGCCAATCTGCAGCAAGACGGTGGATTTTGTTAAGGTGTTTTTTCGAAATACGCTAAAAGTAGATATTTGTGCCAAATAAAAAGGCCAGTAGCGTTAACTACTGGCCTTTTTATTTGGCGAACAGGCTACTGAAAGAAACTATTGAACCTCCAGAATGCCCTCTTCAATTTTTGCCTTCCAGATTTGCGGGCCAGTGTTATGAACCGACTCACCACTGGAATCGACTGCAACGGTTACCGGCATATCTTTAACATCAAATTCGTAGATGGCCTCCATACCCAGCTCGGGAAAAGCCAGCACTTTGGACGACTTGATAGCCTGGGCAA
>CBIMZH010000107.1:0-7867 GCA_966248255.1 uncultured Cellvibrio sp. | reverse complement strand
CTTATGCCACAACTCCTCGCTGATAGTGCGCGTGTCGTAGCGCTGGTCATTTGCCGCATTGTTGACCAATACACCTATAGGCCCCTGCTCTGCCGCTGCAGCCGCTATAACAGCCTTTAGCGCGGCGGTATCACTGACATCGCAGTGCTGATACCAGGGCCGCGCCAAACCGCGCGACTCTATTTGATCGCAAAGCTGACGCGCACCTTCATCATCTAGGTCAATAAACGCAACTCTTGCGCCCTGCGCGGCGAAAGCTTCGACCAGGGCGGCTCCTATACCGGTAGAGCCACCTGTAATAAATACACTGGCACTCGCCAAACTGGCGTAGTGGGTATAACCCTCATGGGTGGAGTAGCTGTACATAGTTGATTCTCTCTGGCTACCTGGTTTAGGAAGACACTAAATTCTAGTGCTACCTGGGCTTGGCCAGGGACAAGTTAATCAACTCCATTACCTCCACCAACAGCACTTTGACTGAGGCGGCGGCTCGCTCTCTATCGCCATCACATATAGCGTCGTAAATACGCTTGTGGTCATCGTAATTTGCTGCCAGCACGCCTTTTAGCTGGTTGGTGCTGGCGATACTAACGCGCAGCGCAACCTGAATAAATTCGCGCAACTGGTAATAAAAACGGTTGTTACTGGCACTGAGCACGGCACAGTGAAACTCTATGTCGGCCGCCAGTGGATCATCCAGACCTTCATCGGCCTTTTTCATGCGCGCCAGAGCATCGGCAATGGCTTTAATGCGCGGTGTATCAGCGGCGTTTTCTGCAGCCAGGGCCGCAGCCTCTGGCTCAATCGCCATACGCAGCTGGGTAAACTCGCGCAGCAACTCCAGCGAAGGGCGAGCATTCAGTGTCCAGCCGAGCACGTCGGCGTCAAACATATTCCAGTGGGTTGAGGGCATTACCCTGATCCCCTGGCGTGGACGCGAGGCAATCAACCCCTTGGCTGTCAGCATCTTTACCGCTTCGCGCGTTACGCTGCGGCTGATGTTGAACTGCTGTGACAGTTCAGCTTCAGTCGGAAAACTTCTATCTACAGCATATTGCCCTTGAACAATTGCCGCGCCCAACTGATGGGTTAATTGATGCGTTAGGTTACGTCCCGTATCTAGCATATTCATCTAGCCTATTTATATTATATATATGCCAAGAGTCCTTCAAGCTTTTTATGACCAACTACTGGCCCCTGAACTCCCGGTGGTATATGACCAAAAAATAAAACCCGCGCCTGTCTCCAAACGCGGGTTTATTTAACTAGAGGTGCGGGTATTAGTCACGCAAAAATTGCGCATTTCCCCGCATAGGCTCAGCTCTTGGAATGAATATTTTCCTCGATCATCTCCAGATCCGAGTGGCGCACGTCCTCTCCATTGACCAGGTAAATAACATACTGAGCCAGATTGCGCGCGTGATCACCAATTCGCTCCAGCGCACGCAGTGACCACAAAATATTCAATACGCGGGTAATACTGCGCGGATCTTCAATCATAAAAGTGATCAATTCACGCATGGCTGTGCCGTATTCCATATCTACCACCTTATCGGTTTGCACAACCGATAACGCAGTTTCAACATCCATACGCGCAAATGCATCCAGTGCATCCTGCAACATACGCGAGACATGACCGCCAATATGGCGCACTTCGACATAGCCTTTAGGTGAGTGGCCATCTTTATTAAGTGCCATTGCCTGACGGGCAATTTTGGCCGCTTCATCACCAATACGCTCCAAATCGGTAATGGCTTTGGTTACCGCAATCACCAGACGCAGGTCGCTGGCCGCGGGCTGGCGGCGCGCCAGAATACGCACACACTCTTCATCAATGGACATTTCCATTGAATTAACCTTGTTGTCGGCGCGTACAACCTGTTCCGCTTTTTCCTGATCGGCATCGATCAGCGATTGGATTGCATCATTTACCTGACGCTGCGCCATACCGCCCATTTCGGACAAGTGGGTGCGAATCGCCTCCAACTCAATATTGAATTGCTGGGAAATATGATGGGTGTGACTAGAAATATCCATGACCATAATGCACCTCGCATTAACCGTAACGGCCAGTAATGTAATCTTCAGTTTGCTTTTTACCCGGGTTGGTAAAGAGCGTGTCAGTCAGGTCATGCTCAATGAGATCACCCATATACATAAAGGCAGTGTAGTCAGAGACGCGCGCTGCCTGCTGCATATTGTGGGTCACTATGACGATGGTGTATTTGTTTTTCAGCTCGTTGATCAACTCTTCGATCTTCAAGGTAGAAATAGGATCGAGCGCTGAAGCTGGCTCATCCAACAAAATCACTTCTGGCTCAATGGCGATAGCGCGAGCAATTACCAAACGCTGCTGCTGACCACCAGACATTCCAAACGCATGATCGTGCAGGCGGTCTTTTACCTCATCCCAAAGCGCGGCACCGCGCAAAGAGTTTTCCACCACTTCATCAAGAATGCGCTTGGATTTAACACCCTGCAAGCGCAATCCATAGGCAACATTTTCGTAAATGGTCTTGGGGAAGGGGTTTGGCTTTTGAAACACCATGCCCACTTTGCGACGCAACTCGGCAACATCCACGCGCTTATCGTAAATATTGACTCCATCCAACAAAATCTGACCTTCAATTCTGCAGGTGTCGACAAGGTCATTCATGCGATTAAAGCAGCGCAACAAAGTGGATTTGCCACAACCAGACGGGCCGATAAACGCGGTTACCTTTTTCTCCGGTATCTTCATATTGACACCTTGGAGTGCGCGCTTAGCCCCATAAAACAGGCTCAAGTCCTTAACTTCCAGCTTGATTGGTTGTTTTTCAATAGGCTGATGCTGTAGTGGCGGTGTCATAATGGCGACCCAAACATAAAATAAGAATCCTGGCGAATAGATCGCACAATACCCGCCTATAGAGGCCGGCAAACCACTCAACTACAACCATTAAAACGAAATAAAACTGAGAGGCTGGTGCGATCATCTAGCTAGCTAATAATCAGATAGACATAGAACACCCTCGGACAGCATCCTGGCAACCTAAGAGGTAAAAGCTATGACGGTGAGATGCTAGCAATCGCAGATGACAGAATTGTTACAAAGCCAAAAAAACTTGTAACAATTCTGCAATATTGCTCGCACTGAATATGAAGGGCGGGCGCTATTTAACGACACGCAAACCTGGGCGTTTGGCTGCCTGCTTGGCACCTATGGGGGTCGGTTCCACCGGCTTGGGCGGAACTGGCGGCTCTGGCGCTTCCTCCGGCTCAAACATCATTCCGCGACCATTCTCGCGCGCATAGATACCCAAAATAGCGTGACAGGGAATAAACAGCTGCTGGGACACACCGCCAAAGCGCGCACTGAAAGATAGCGCATAGTTATCCATGGCAAAATCGCTGATGGCTCCAGGCGCTATATTGAGGATGATTTGCCCATCCTTATTGACGTGCTGCAATGGCACTCTGGCCCCCTCGACATGGGAGTCAACCAATATGTGCGGGGTGCAATTGTTATCCACTATCCACTCATAAAGCGCGCGAACAAAGTAAGGGCGGCTGGATGTCATTGACATGAATAATTCCTTAGAGTCCCGGATAACCGCAGCAGCTTAACAATAAGTCAGTCAAAACGAAACGGGCGACCTAAGTCGCCCGCTTGCAGTATCCACAGGAAAACTTAGTGGATTTCTCTCCAGAACTCACGGTTCAGGAAGTAAACGAAGATAAACAGAATGACCAGGAAGCCAAGCACCCAATAACCTATGTGCTCACGCTTCTCTGCAACTGGCTCACCCAGATATTCGAGGAAGTTAACCAGGTCATATACCGCCTGATCATACTCTTCAACACTCATGCTGCCTTTAGTTTTCCCTTCAACCAGCGCACCACAATGCTCGTCCATAACCAGCTGACCAACCGCGTCACGCTCTGGACCACCATGATGGTTAAGTTTTGGACCGGCACCACACTCATGCAAGCCTTGCAGCCCCATAAGTACGTGAGGCATACCCACATTGGGGAATACGCGGTTGTTTACACCCCAGGGGCGACTTTCATCTTTGTAGAAGTTGCGCAGATAGGTGTAAATCCACTCAGGTGAACGAGCGCGAGCAACCAGGGTTAAATCCGGTGGCGTTACACCAAACCAAACCTTGGCCTTCTTCGGGTCCATAGAGGTTTCCATCAGGGAACCAATAGGCTGGCCGCCGGGAATCAGATTTTGCTCCATAAGCTCATGGGGAATTTCCAGATCATCAGCAACACGCTCAAAACGTGAGTACTGTGCACCGTGACAACCCATACAGTAGTTCACAAAGTACTTGGCACCGCGCTGCAGCGACTCTTTGTCTGACAGGTCAGCCTCCATAGCATCGCAAGGAACTGCACCACACTCAAACGCACCTTCACTGGCAACAGCCTTAATGGGAACAAAGGCAAGCACCAAAAACAGCACCAAACCACCCAGAACCACAACCAATGGCAAACCTTTGGATTGGGTACGTGCAGGCTCTACCAGATCCTTGTCGCGCGCAGCCAGAATTGGCAGCACAGCAAAGATCGCCGCAAGCGCAAAACACATCACCAACAGCAGTGCAGGCACTTCACCCTTGAAGTAAACACAGCCCATGGCAAAGTAAATCACAGTAAACAACCAGCAGAGCGCCCAGGCAGTTTTGGACTTGGCTTTTTCCACACTGGTGGTAGTCCACACCGGCATAGTCATAAAGTAAGCGAAGTAGAAAGTGGTGGCGATTTGCGACAGCAGCGTTCTACCTTCGTCAGGCGCTTTAACACCCAGGTAACCCAGGATCACGAACATAGCGGCAAAAGCCATCAGCATTACGCGAGGAATCATGCCGCGATAGCGCATGGATTTAACCTTGCTGCGATCCAACCAGGGCAATACGAACAGAATGGCAATTGCTGCGGCCATAGCCACGAAACCAAGGAACTTGGCAGTCAGGCTGATGGGGCCAAACTCAATCGGCATGGTCACAGCACGCAATACCGCATAGTAAGGTGTGAAATACCAAACAGGCGCAATGTGGGTTGGGGTTTTCAGGTTGTTCGCCTGTTCAAAGTTGGCGTGCTCCAGGAAGAAACCACCCATCTCTGGCATAAAGAACAGAATGAAGCAGAACGCAAACAGGAATACGGTAACGCCAACCAGGTCATGTACTGTGTAGAAAGGATGGAAGGGAACGCCATCGCGTGGAATACCATTCTCATCTTTGTTTTTCTTGATCTCGATACCGTCTGGGTTGTTGGAACCCACTTCGTGCAGCGCCAGAATGTGCATTACCACCAGAGCCAAAAGGACGATGGGCAGAGCCACAACGTGCAGCGCAAAGAAACGGTTCAGAGTAATACCGGAAATCAGATAGTCACCGCGAATCCACTGCACCAGATCATCACCAATTACCGGGATAGCACCGAACAGAGATACGATTACCTGGGCACCCCAGTAGGACATTTGACCCCAGGGCAGAACGTAACCCATAAAGGCTTCAGCCATAAGTGCCAGATAAATGGTCATACCAAAAATCCACACCAGCTCGCGTGGCTTTTTATAGGAGCCATACATCATGCCGCGGAACATGTGCAGGTAAACTACGATGAAGAAGGCAGAGGCGCCAGTGGAGTGCATATAGCGGAGAATCCAGCCATAGTCCACGTCGCGCATAATGTATTCTACAGAGGCGAAAGCGCCTTCCGCAGACGGGTTGTAACTCATGGTCAACCAGATACCGGTAACCAATTGGTTTACCAATACCAACAGTGATAAAACACCAAAGAAGTACCAAAAGTTGAAGTTTTTAGGGGCATAGTACTTGCCCATGTGGGTATCCCAGGCGCGCTGCACTGGCAGGCGATCATCCACCCACTGCCACAATCCGAGTAACCAGTTCATATTAAGCCCCTTGATCCTCACCAATAATTACCACCGCGTCGCTCACATACTTATGTGGCGGCACCTCAAGATTGAGCGGTGCAGGAACGCCTTTATATACGCGACCAGCCAGGTCGTATTTGGAACCATGGCATGGGCAGAAGTAGCCACCAAACCACTTGCCTTCGCCACCCAGGTCAACTGCCGCCACATCTGGACGGTACAGAGGAGCACAACCCAAGTGAGTACAAACACCCAACAAAATGGAGAATTCTGGCTTGATCGAACGATCGAAATTTTTGGCGTAAGCCGGCTGGATGGATTTTTCTGACTCAGGGTCACTGATCAAAGGTACAGCGTCCTTCAGCGCATCCAATACCGCCTGGGTACGGCGAACGATATAAACCGGCTTGCCGCGCCACTCAACAGTAATCATTTGGCCAGGCTCAATCTTGCTCAGATTCACCTTAACCGGAGCACCAGCCGCTTTAGCTTTGGCACTTGGGTTCCAGGAACCCACAAATGGAATTGCAGCACCTACCACACCCACAGCACCCACTACAGAAGTGGCACCTATAAGCATGCGGCGACGCGTCTTATTAACAGCGTCATTACTCATGACGTATTTCTCCCCTTACGGCTTGAACGGCTAGTGATTTACCCAGATAGATGGGGAAATCCAATAGAAATGGTGAGACCCAGAAAGGCGGGCAATCTTAAAGAATTAACGCCCTGCTGACAAGAATAACCACACAAAGGCTGGGTTATAAGCCGTAAATTCTCGATATAAAAACCCAACCCCCAGGAACAAAAAAACGCCCAAGCCGACAAGGACTTGGGCGTTTTTGATCTCGATCAAATGGCGCGTAAAAACAGCAGCCAGATGACGATTAACGCTTGGAGTATTGTGGTCTCTTACGCGCTTTACGCAGACCAACTTTCTTACGTTCAACTTCACGAGAGTCACGAGTAACGTAACCTTCTTGACGCAGAGTTGAACGCAGACTTTCGTCGTACTCCATCAGAGCGCGAGTCAGACCGTGGCGAATGGCACCGGCTTGACCGAAGCTACCACCACCGGTAACGGTGACGTTAACGTCGAATTTGCCAACCAAATCAACAGCTTCGAGTGGTTGCATAACAACCATGCGAGCCACTGGGCGACCGAAGTATACATCCAGAGCGCGGTCGTTAACGGTGATTACACCAGTACCGGCCTTGATGAACACACGAGCGGTAGAGGTCTTGCGACGGCCAGTGCCGTAGTATTGTTGTACAGACATGTCTATCCCCTTAGATGCTCAGTTCTTTTGGTTGCTGAGCAGCGTGTGGATGCTCGGCACCAGCGTAAACTTTCAGTTTTTTGAACATGGCGTAGCCAAGTGGGCCTTTCGGCAACATGCCTTTAACAGCGATCTCGATAGTGCGCTCTGGAGCCTTGTCGATCAACTTTTCGAAAGTGATGGACTTCAAACCACCTGGGTGGTTGGTGTGGCTGTAGTACACCTTATCGGTGGTTTTCTTGCCAGTTACACGCACTTGAGCCGCGTTAATTACGATGATGTAGTCACCGGTATCAACGTGAGGAGTGAATTCTGGTTTGTGCTTACCGCGCAGACGGGAAGCGATTTCCGCAGATAAACGGCCGAGAGTTTTACCAGCCGCATCCACGACGAACCAGTCGTGAACGACGGATTCTGCTTTGGCAACGTAGGTCTTCATGTTATTCCTGCCTAAATTGGATGTGGAAAATACCCCGGAATTCGGGGAGCGCGAATATTACATAGCTAAAGTGCAAACTTCAACCAGAATTTTGTTTTAGCTGGGGCGATGGGGCTTGGCCAGGTATTCGTGACTCTGCATCTCCAACAGGCGACTTACAGTGCGCTGAAACTCAAAATCCAGCTTGCCGGTGGAATAAAGCTCCGCCAGAGGCTTTTCAGCAGACACAATAAGCTTTACCTGGCGATCGTAGAATTCATC
>CBIMZH010000106.1:0-7869 GCA_966248255.1 uncultured Cellvibrio sp. | reverse complement strand
TACAGGCTTTAGCGGCAGTATTAAAGGCGGCGGCAGTGCCGATGTATTTAATATCAGTGCCGCGGTTGGCAGCCTGGATGGCGAAGCGGGCGATGACAGTTTTATCTTTTTTGATGGCGGCAGCCTCGCTACCGGCATTGGTGGTGCGGGCATTAACAGTGTTGATCTAAGCCAATTAAGTGCCGGAGAAACCGTTGTGCTTACCGGCACTAGTGTTAAAGGTGTTAGCGATATCGGCCGTATAATTGCAAACGCTGCTTTGGATTTCACGCTAGAGGCAAGCACCGGCACCAACAGCTGGACGATTTATGATTTTGACGGTGCAGGCAGCCTGGCCGATGGTGTTAATGATGGTGAAGTGAGCGGTATGCAGTTCGTTAACTTCAAAAATCTGCAAGGGGGTGATGGTGTAGATACCTTCAATATTAACACCGCATTTAGTGGCAGTATTAAAGGCGGTAGTGAGGCGGATGTATTTAATATTAAGGCTGCAGCCGCTGTGCTGGATGGTGAAGCTGGTGACGATAGTTTTGTTTTCTTCGATGGCGGAAGTCTGACCAGTGGTGTGGGTGGTGCGGGTGTTAATACTTTGAATTTGAGTAATTTAACGCTTGCACAAACTGTAACTATAGGTGGCACCACGGTTAAAGGTGTTAGTGATATAGCGCGAGTCATAGGCAATAATGCGCTGGACTTTACGTTGCAGGCGAGCACTGGCACTAATACTTGGACCATCTTTGATTTTGATGGTGGTGGCAGTATTGCCGACGGTATTAACGACGGCACAGTGGGGGCAGTTCAATTTGTTGATTTTAAAAATCTTCAGGGGGGGGATGGTCAGGATACTTTTAATATCAACACGGCCTTCACCGGTACCATTAATGGCGGTGGCAACGACGATATTTTCAATGTTAGTTCCAGTGTTAACCGGTTGTTGGGTGGGCTTGGTAATGATCGCTTTATAATTAACTCTGTTGGGTCTGTGACTGAATTGGTTGGCGGAGATGGCGCCGATAGCCTGGATGGAAAAAATCTAGATAGCATCTGGAATATCAGCGGTATTAATACCGGTTCAGTTAGTTCAGCTGCTAACAGCAAATATATAACTACGTTTACTGGGATTGAAAGTCTGAATGGAGGCAGTCAAGCTGATAATTTTATTTTGGCCGCTGGTAGTTATATCAACAATATTTCTGGTGGTGCTGGTGACAACTCACTCACTGCTCCTATTACGGATAATCTCTGGAGTATTTCATCACAGGATTCAGGTAGTTTGAGTGTTATAGGTAGTGGTGCAAGTTATGTCGATAATTTCGCATCTATTCAAAACCTGCTAGGCAATGCTGGCCTGGACCAGTTTACTTTTACCAACAGCAGCTTGGTGACGGGCATTATTGATGGCGGATCTTCTCTGACTCTGGATTCTATTCAAGATGAAATAGATCTTAGCGGTGTAACTAATGGGGTGACGCTGGATTTGAGTGGAACCCAGTCGGGTGCCTATCATATCCGCAATATTGAAGTTGCTACCGCTAATGCCAGTCACGCCAAGCAAAATATAATATTAGGTGCAAGCGATCAGGCCTATGTATGGAGTGTGACGGGAACCAATAGCGGCAGCCTGGCCCCCAGCCTAAACGCTAAAAAAGAAAACACCCTGGAGTTTTATAATTTCGGTGATCTCCGCGGCGGCACCAATAATGATGCCTTTAATATCACGGCGGGTACTGCTTTTAATATTAGTGGTGGCGAGGGCGCTGGAGTGGATCTGATTGATTACTCTTCCTTCGCGCAAAATTTAACTATTAACCTGGGCACGTCCGGTGGATTTGATAGCTTGGGTGTTGATGGAATTGAAGGGATAAAGGGTAACTACGGCAACCTGAATGGGTTTACCAGCACCATCAGTGTTGCCTCTGGTAATAACAGTTGGACTATAGGTTCCGACAGTGGCCTGGGTGATGGGATAAACGATGGCAGCGTAAGTATTGGTGGTAAAGTTGTTTACTTCGAGAACTTTAGCAATATCAAAGCGGGGACGGGCAACGATAGCTTTACCTATAAAGCCAACGGCCAATGGTTTGGCAATATAGCCGCAGGAACAGGCATCAATAATTTTGATGCATCGGCAGCAACCAACAATCAAATATTCCACCTGAGCGATGATGCCAGTACAGGTAGCCTTGCGGCACAAGGGGAGACGCTTGTCTCTGGTGTGTCCAGCATTAAAGCGCGCGCGCTAACCTCCAATACCCTGATTGGTGCAGATAAAATCAATGCCTGGGTTATAGATGCTCAGGGAAATGGCAAACTCAATTCAGTAACCGACTTCAGTGGCTTCTCTCGACTACTTGGCGGTGGCCTTAAAGATGTCTTCACGCTGGCCAATATTAATCAGCTCACAGCTGGTATAGACGGCGCTGGTGGTGAGGATTCAATTGATCTAGCTGGTTTGAACAAGGCGGTTTCAATTAGCACAAATGCTGCGCTTGTCGCGGATTTGAAAATTGCCAATATAGAATCAATTAATGCCAACAGCAGTTTTAACAATCGTTTAATAGCACAGGATCAAAGCAATACCTGGAGTATTACTGGCGAAAATCGCGGCAGCCTGAACACATCTTTGAGTTTTGTCGGGTTTAGCATACTTCAAGGGGGGAGTGGCCAGGATAAGGTTGTCTATGAATCCAGTGCAGCCAATATCACTGGCTATCTAAATTTGGCGGGCGGTGATGATAGCCTGGATACGTCTAAATCGACCATTGGACAAAACTTTTATTTGCGTGCAACTCCAGGTGCAGAGACTGATGGCTTGGCTCTAATCAGTGTAGAAACGCTTGTTGCTAATGCTTCAGTCAAAAATAGTCTTCACGGCGATAATCTCTCTACCTCTTGGATAATTGATGGTGCGAATGAAGGTAGCCTCACCGCATCAGGTTTGGGTTCGGTTAGTTATCTTGGGGTCGGGTCATTGATTGGCGGCGCCGCTGATGACAGTTTTACTTTTGGTGCTAGTGGTAGCCTGACAGGTTTGCTCGACGGCGGTGCTCAAGTTGGCACGGATACCGTTGATTTAAGCAAGTCGAAAGCGGTAAACATTGTTATTACGTCAACTGGGGATACTGGTTTTAACAATATTGAAAAATATATTGGCAACTCTCTATCTACCACATTGACTGCAGACAATATTAAAAATCAGTGGGTAGTTACTGGCACAAATGCTGGCACCCTAAATCAATTTATAAACTTTGAAAATGTAGTGTCACTTTTTGGTGGCAATCAGGCGGATTTATTTACCATAAACAATGCAAGTCTAAGTGGAATGATTGATGCGGGCGCGGGCAATGATGAGCTCTCGATTAGCTCGAGCAAAGTCGCCGGTGGCCTGTTTGGCGGTGATGGTAATGATACTTTCACTATTACAGTCGTTGATCAGGATAAGGGCTCGCTAAAACTCGATGGCGGATCGGGCATTAACGGCTTGAGCGTCAGTGGCGGCCAGGCAGGGTTGGTAGTAAATCATCAACAGGATAATTTTGAGTATATCGCTGCATCGGGTAATAGCCTGAAAATACAGTTTGCAGATATTCATGAATTTTCTGATGCAACTCTTGCTGAACAGCTCAATCTGATTACCGGTCAAGCAGGGCAAAGTATTCTTTTAGCTAATGGTCAATACCAGCTTGGCACAGGCTCAAGAATTTATTTTGCCAATAAAGCCGGATTCAATTTACAGGCCCAGGCTAGTGACACTGTGACTATTTCGGGTGACTTTACCTTTAATGAAACTGTTACCTTGAATAACGCCAAAATAACCACTGATAATGGTCTAATCAGTGCATCAACACTGGAGTTGATTGGTACTCAGGATGTGGGTGTCGGTTCGGCGTTGCAGACCAGCGTGGATAATCTAGTAATTCGCAATGCACAGGGAAAAATTTCGCTGGATGAAATTGATGCAGTCGAAATAAAAGAGCTAAGCAACAGCTTGTCTCCATCTATCACCATAACGGCTGGCGGCGATATAAGTGCAAGCCAAAGTTTGGCTTTTGGCCAAGCCTTAGCGCTTAAATCTAATGCCGGTGATATTCGTTTAACTGGGGCGAATAATTTTAGTGGCCCCTTAACCCTGGCTGCGTTTGGCGATATATCGCTAACGAACACTGCCGCTATTCAACTGGCCAATGTCAGTGCGCAAAATCTTCAATTGGATGTGGCCGGCGCGATTAGCGCGTCTGGTCAAGTTTCCGTGGCAAATTTGATGAACCTTAAAGCCTCGGGGGCAGTTGATATTTCCAGCGATAAAAATGCCTTCAATCTTGTAACTGCCAGCGGTCAAACAATTAAATTATTTGATAGCGACGGTTATACAACCCTGGGTATAAGCGCTTTGACCGATGTGAGCTTGTCTTCCAAAGGCGATGTGGTTGTTGGTGGAACCGGTTTAGGTATTAGCGCCAGCAATGTGACGGTAAGTTCAATCGCGGGTGTGGTTAAAGTTAATGGAGCGATTAAGGCGCTAGGTGATTTAAACCTTGGCGGCTCAGGCATGGAGATAAATGCCAATTTGGGGGCTGGTGCAATAGTGCTTAACGCGGGCTCTGGTCAGTTTATTCAAAGCGAAAATTCGGTAATCACCGCTACTGATGGTTTAACGCTTCAGGCGCAAACTGTTCAGCAACTTGGCGCTTTGTTAGCAGCCAAGGATATAAGCCTAACCACTATTGGCGATTTTAATATGGGAGCAAATGCCCAGGTGAATTCTAGCCAGGGTGACATTTCCTTGACCGGCAGCTCTTTGGGTCTTGGGCTTTTGCAGGCGCAGCAAGGCAATATCGCCACCCTTGCTAGCAAATCCATAGCCGATACCAATGGCGAAAAAGTGAATATCCAGGCTGTTCGTTGGGATGTCCAGGCCCAGAATGGTATTGGCTATGGCTCATTGAGTAACCAGTCCGCGCAGGATGCCATAGAAACAGATATAGCTGAGCTTTCGGCGATGAACGCTGGCGTTTTGGCTGGCGGCCTTGCTTCAAGTATTAATATCAGCGAGCAGGATGAAATTATGATTCACCGTCTTGCTAACAACGGTGATATCTCTCTGAAAAATGCGACTGGCGATATCATTTTGGATAAGCGAGAAAATGCGGAATTCGATGTAACGCAAACAGATGCTCGTCTTATGGGGGGGGTAATTAACGCGAACATTGGGCAAAACGGTGGAACGCTTACACTCTCAACTGGCAATGGCTCAATTATTCCTCGTTTTGACGATAGCGATTTGGATCAGGCGGATGCAGCTAACCCGGATATTATCGCGCAGAACGCTATTTTTGATTACACCGTGAGGGAATCGCTGGGCCAGCGCAATCGCAAAATGGTCATGTATATTCCTTACCTCTATGAAAACAACGCCAAAATCAGTTTTGTGAAGTGGTATCAGGGCAAGTTGCCAGAGGTGAATAACGATGGCTCCAAAACGCCGCAGGAGCTTTCTCTGTCTGATCAGCTTATTCAAATTGAAAGCTTGAGTGATATAGATCCGGCGATATTTACCAATGTGCGAAATTACGTAAATGATGAGGTGGCAATTTTGTTGCCACCCGATCAGCGCTTTGATAGCGACGATGAGGAAGAAGATAGTGTGGCCAAGTATTCGGCCATTCAATAATTAATAGGACTTTCGATTAGGATTTTGCCTTGAACAGCATGCGTTTTAATAATTACCTGATTTTGCTGGTTTGTTTGTGCTCCATGTCTGCTAGTGCTGGCTTTTTGGAAATGCCCGATACCTCTGAGGTACCTGAGTACGAGCGCGATAGTTTGTTGTTGGATATGGACGTGCCAGCACTTAGGGATAGAGATCCGAATCCGGAGTCTGGCCCCAGATTGAATGTACGTGAATTTCGCATTCAGGGGTTGGTTGAATACCCGGAGCTGGGAATTACCCGCAAGCAGATTATCAAGCGCGTTGAGAAAATACGCTTTGATATGATGGATGAAGGTAAAATGCTTGAATCGGGCTATACCCCTGAAGAAATTGCTCAGGTGTCCGATTTGGTTGCCCAAATTGAGAAGGAAACCCAGGGCCGTCATGTGTCACCCGTGGAAGTCCAGAAGCTGGTGTTTTTAATTCGCGACCAGCGCAGAAAGCGCGGTATTACTTTGGGCATGATTGAAACAGTTGCCGATACCATTACCCGTTATTATCGCGAGCGAGGTTTTATTCTCGCTAAAGCCTATATTCCCAAGCAGCATGTTCGCGATGGGGTGGTGACCTTAACCCTGTTGCTGGGAAATTTAGGTGAGGTAAAAGTACAAAATAATCGACGCTATTCCGATGCGATGGTGAATCGCATTTTCAGCTCTTCATTGGGCAAGCCGGTATCAAATAGTCGCATTGAGGAGAATCTCTATCTGGTCAATGATTTGCCCGGGCTGAGTGCAACTGGTTATTTTGAACCCGGCGATCAAATTGGCGATACCAAGCTAAATGTGAATGTTACTGATGAAAAGCGTATTTCCGCCAATATGCGCTTGGATAATCACGGCTCTGAGACTACGGGCCTGTACCGTACCTATGCCGATATCTATTGGAACAATCCGACTGGATTGGGCGATCAGGTGCAGCTTGGGGTGTTGGAATCGTTCAGCCCTGACAATTCGTTTTATGGTTCATTTCGCTATAGCCTGCCTATTTACACTCCGCGCTGGATGCTCTCGCTGGGCGCCTCAAACAATGACTTCGTTACCGCCACCAGCAGTACCACATCAACAGATTTTGAGATCTCGGGAAAATCAAAAGTAGCCGATATATCGCTCAGTTACCAAAAGAGCCGTTCGCGCCTGAACAACCAGCGCTATGAGCTGGGCTATTCACAAATCACCTCTGACATTAATTTTGGTGATATCAAAAGTGCCAGCACACACAAAGTGGTAAATAAGTTGGATTTATCTTACCAGTTTGATTTTTTGAATGAGAAAAAGCGCGTGTTGACTCAGGGCAGCCTGATGCTGTCTTCAACACAAATAGCCGAGGGTGAAGAGGAGGGGCAGGAGTTGTCGCCCTTTGTTGTTGCGTTTGATTACTCTCGCTTGTCATTTGTTAATCTGCCTTTTTCCACTCGCAGTGCGCGTTGGGTAAACAGAATCTCCGGCCAATATGCCGGTACGGCCTTATCAGAGGTTTTGCAGTTTGGTCTTGCGGGGCCCACGCGAGCAAGAGGATATAAAATAAACGAATTTTACGCCGATGATGGTATCTACCTAGGCTCGGATTTAATTTTTAACGGTCCGGGTTTTAATGGCGCAACCATTTTTGGTGAAAAATGGGAGACAGCCTTTCAGCCATTTATTTTTATGGATGCCTCCTACGGAAGAAATAATTCCTATATTGAAGGTGAGGCTGCGGTGACGGCACATCTCGTGGATTTAGGTTTGGGAATAAAGCTGAATTTCAAACAAGGTTTGCGTGGTGATTTATCGGTTGCTTTTCCGGTAGCGGGCGAGAACGGAAATTATGCAAATTATGACGACAGCGAAGATGCATCCATAAGTGCACCAAAGCCCGGAGATGGCGCTAAGCTCTATTTTAATCTCCAATATGGCTTTTAAATTAAATGCGCACTGTTTCACATATTGTTGTTGTCTCTCCAAACGCAAACATTGTTCGCATGGGGTAAATGTTTTAACATTGCCCCTCCAAAATGGAGAAGCCTTAGTGGCTTAAATTTTGGTAATTGATTTGCGTTAAATTTGCGCGGGTTGGTTACTTTTATTGTGTGGTAAATCATTTAAGGAGTTATGAAATGGCAATTTATATTGAATATGAAGGTATCAAAGGAAATACTACCGCCGAAGGTTACAAAG
>CBIMZH010000105.1:0-7917 GCA_966248255.1 uncultured Cellvibrio sp. | reverse complement strand
CTGCAGACAGGTGTAATTGATGCTGCTGAATGGGTGGGGCCGGAAAATGATTTGGCGTTTGGCTTTCAGCAAATCGCCAAGTATTACTACTACCCTGGCTGGCACGAACCGGGTCCCTGTCTGGAGTTGATTGTGAACAAGCAGGCATTTGAAAGCCTGCCCAAGGATCTGCAGGCGATAGTCACCTATGCCACTCGCGCAGTTAATCAGGATATGCTCGATTCCTACACTGCCAACAACAGTCGCGCGCTCAAAGAGTTGAAAGCGAAAGGGGTGCAGGTAAAGCGTTTACCCGATGCGGTGCTCAAACGTTTTTATGAAATGGCGCAGCAGGTGTACCAGCAGCAGGCCGCCCAGGACCCGCAATTTAAAAAGGTCTATGACTCTTATATGGCGTTTTTAAAGGACGCAACGCCCTACCAGAAAATTTCCGAGCAGACCTATTACGAAGTGCGTGAAGCCCAGGGGCAATAAGGGGTTGCCCTCTCAGCTATGCTGGCAGGGCCGCTAGTTAACTTGAATATTGCCGTCATTGGCCTGGCGGACCAGGGTGTAGGGTAAAGCCAGGGTGTCAGCTGCAGCAGAGCAAACAGTATCAATAACCACAAAGGGAACATGCCCCAGGCTGCTGCCCCAATTGCCCTGCTGATTGGGCTCGCCATAGAGTTTGCACAGGTTATAGGAAAAGCCGCTGTAAACTCTGGGAATTTCCTCGCAATAACTTTTAGCTCCCTGGTGTTCAATCTGCACATGGCCATTGCTGGGATTCAGGGTTTTAACCGTAGCACAGGCGCTAAGCAGGGTGACTGAGAGGCTAGTTACAGTCCGCAAAATTGATTTGTGAATTTGCAAGTTTCTTTCCTTGTGTGGCCTGCCATGAATCTTGGTTTAGCGGCTGCCAGGTTTGTTCCAGCGATGGAAAATAACCGAGTCTACTCTAGCGGCTGGTCGCCCTGGGCGGTAATTTCCACCAGGGTAGCAATGCCGTTCTGGCGCAGTTTATCCATCAGCTTGGCCAGCTTTTCCACCTGGATGGCATCCAGTTGTTCACCGTAAATAAAATTCAGGCGCTTTTTTTCCACCAGCTGGTAAATGTACTCGGGGCGGACACGCAGCCTTTCGGCGGTTTGGGTGACGGACAGCAGTTGTTGGAGCATGATTCTCCCGATGGGAATTTACAGCGGCAGTATGCGAGCCACTATGCCACAGTTTTGCCAGGATCGGCAGGCGGGATTACAACAGACCCGTCGCTTGCAGTAGGGCAGGCGTTTGGATGTAGCCCGGATCAAGCTGTGCCATAATTTACACCCTCGCCGCGGCCCTCAATCTTCAATTGCATTCAGGTCCGCCCTATTTTTAATGAGTAAAGGCTTATTCATGGCAAACCTCGGCACCCTCTACACAGTTTCCGCCCCCTCGGGCGCAGGTAAAACCAGCCTGGTCAATGCACTGGTTAAATCCAGCCCCGAAGTCTGTGTCTCTGTCTCCCACACTACCCGGCCGATGCGCCCGGGGGAGCAAGATGGCGTTAACTACCACTTTATCGATATGGCCAGCTTTGAGGCTATGCTCGAGCGCGGTGAGTTTCTGGAGAGCGCCAAGGTGTTTACCAATATGTACGGCACCTCGCAAAAATGGGTGATGGACACCCTGGCTCAAGGCCTGGATGTGATTCTGGAGATCGACTGGCAGGGCGCCCAGCAGGTACGCAAACTTATGCCCGAGACTGTCAGTCTGTTTATTCTTCCGCCGTCACTGGCCAGCCTGCGCCAGCGCTTAACCGGTCGCGGTCAGGATGCCGAGGCGGTGATAGATGCGCGCATGGCCGAGGCAATGAGCGAAATGTCCCACTATGTGGAAGCCGATTACCTGATTATCAACGACGATTTTAATGTGGCCCTGGCGCAGTTTCAGGCGCTGATCAGCGCCCAGCACATTCGCCGCGAGGCCCAGGTGCAGCGTCATAGCCAGCTGCTGCAAGCCCTGCTGGCTTGAATTTAACCAGTGCCTGTTGGCACCGAGGGGCTTGGTGACGCATAATAAGCCCCTTTTTTCCGATTCTTCCCAGATTCTTCGCCCCGGCGTGGAATCGCCCTTGTAACCTGGTAGTGAATTTTATGGCACGTATTACTGTTGAAGATTGTTTGAACCACGTAGACAACCGTTTTGAGCTGGTGATGGTTGGCAGCAAGCGCGCCCGTCAAATCGCCATTGGCGGCAAAGAGCCCCATGTTCCCCTGGAAAACGATAAGCCCACCGTTATCGCCCTGCGCGAAATCGAAGAAGGCTTTATCGACGCCAGCATCCTGCTCGAAAAAGACGTTCTGCCCCAGCCCAAGCAAGAACCTGTTTACGATACTGAACTCTAAGCCTTATCTTTAGGCTAGAGTTACCCTGTAGTTGCGGGCCGTCACCACGGCCCAGCAGCTGCGCCGGGCAGTTCGGGTACGCCGCACTCGCCCAAGCCGATCCAAGCAAAAGCCAACCACAAGTTAGGCGTATTGAGCGCATCTGGAGTAGGACGTGCAAACCATAGAGGCGCTAAGCCACCGCCTGTCGTCTTATCTCGACCCTTCGCAAATTAATTTGGTGAAGCGCGCCTACTTTTACGCCGAACAAGCCCACGACGGGCAAAAACGCCGCTCCGGCGAAGCCTATATCACCCATCCCCTGGCGGTAGCCGATATTCTCGCCACCATGCACATGGACCATCAGAGCCTGATGGCGGCCATGCTCCACGACGTGATTGAAGATACCGGCATCAGCAAAAAAGCCATCTCCGGTCAGTTTGGCGATGCCGTGGCCGACCTGGTAGACGGCGTGTCCAAGCTGACTCAAATCGAGTTTGAATCCCACGCCGAGAAGCAGGCGGAAAACTTCCAGAAGATGGCCCTGGCCATGGCCAATGACCTGCGCGTGATCCTGGTTAAACTGGCCGACCGGCTGCACAACATGCGCACCCTGGGCGCCATGCCCCAGGAGAAAAAGCGCCGCATCGCCAAAGAGACGCTGGAAATCTACGCGCCCATCGCCCATCGCCTGGGCATGAACGATGTGCGCCTGGAGTTAGAGGATCGCAGCTTTTACTGCATGTACCCGCTGCGCGCCACCCGCCTGCAGGCGGCGCTGAAAACCGCGCGCGGCAACCGCAAGGAGCTGGTGGAGCAGATTCAAACTTCGCTGGAAAAACGTCTGGCCAAAGAGAGCCTGACAGCGGTGGTGATAGGGCGGGAAAAGCACCTGTTCAGCATCTACGAAAAGATGCGCACCAAGAAGAAGTTCTTCAAAGAGATTATGGACGTCTACGCCTTCCGCATTATTGTGGACAGCGTCGACACCTGCTACCGCGTACTGGGTGTGGTGCACAACCTGTACAAGCCGGTGGCGGGCGAGTTTAAGGACTATATCGCCATTCCCAAGGCCAACGGCTACCAGTCACTGCACACAGTGCTGGTGGGCATGCACGGGGTGCCCATTGAGGTGCAGATTCGCACCAAAGAAATGGACGAGATGGCCAACTCGGGCATTGCCGCTCACTTCCTGTATAAATCCAGCAGCGACGACACCCTGAGCGCCAGCCACAACCGCGCGCGCCAGTGGGTACAGGGCCTGCTGGAGATACAAAAGCGCGCCGGCAACTCGCTGGAGTTTATCGAAAACGTCAAAATCGACCTCTTCCCCGATGAGGTCTATGTGTTTACCCCCAAAGGCAAGATTGTCGAATTGCCCTCGGGCGCCACGCCTGTGGACTTTGCCTATGCGGTGCACACCGACATAGGCAATACCTGTGTCGCCTGCCGTATCAACGACCGTATGGCACCTCTGTCGCAGCCGCTGCAGTCGGGGCAGAAGGTGGCCATCATTACCGCTCAGGGCGCCCAGCCCAACCCCAATTGGCTCAACTTTGCGGTTTCGGCCAAGGCCCGCTCGGGCATCCGCCACTACCTCAAGCACCAGCGCCACCACCAGTCGGTTACTTTAGGCAAGCGTATGCTGGCCAAGGCGCTGGGCGAGATCCATGTCGACCTGGAACTGCTTAGCGATGAGCAAAAGCAGCGTATTCTGCTCGGCACCCAGGTGGACAGCCTGGACAAGCTCTACGAAGAGATTGGCCTGGGCAACAAGGTGGTCTACTCGGTAGTCAAACTGTTTGAGCCAGAGCTGGAAGCCAAGCCCAAGGCGGTGATGGGTTCGGCGATTACCATAGATTCCGCCGACGGCATGATGATCAGCTTTGCCCGCTGCTGCCGACCCATCCCCGGCGATCCGATTATCGGCCATATCAGCTCCGGTAAGGGCCTGGTAATTCACCAGGACACCTGCCGCAATATCGCCGAAATTCGCAACTATCCGGACAAAATCAGCCAGGTTAACTGGGCGGCTAATGTCAGCGGTGAATACCTGGTGGATGTGCGTGTGGAGGTGGAGAGTGAGCGCGGTATTATCGCCACCCTGGCCACCCGTATCACCGAGCAGGGCGCCAGCATTGAGCATATTAATGTGCAGGAGCGCGATGCCCACAACAGTGTGATTCACCTGTGTATTGGCGTGCACAACCGTATCCATCTGGCCAATATCATGCGCCGTATTCGCACCCTGAGCTTTGTAATACGCGTACACCGCAGTAAAAACTAAGCGGCCTGTGAACCCTGCGGCTGAGGCAAACTGGCACTTTTGTCGACCTCGAACTCCCTATTTAATTGCGACACTGGGCGTTATACTCGCCCGCTTTCCCGTTTTTATTGATAAGCACTAAGGTTTTCCCCATGACCAACAAAGCCATTATTCACAGCGATAACGCCCCTGCTGCTATAGGTACCTACTCCCAGGCAGTGAAGGTGAATAACACTGTCTATCTGTCCGGCCAGATCCCGCTGGACCCCAAAACCATGCAGCTGGTAGAGGGCGATTTTGCCGCTCAGGCGCATCAGGTGTTTAAAAACC
This sequence comes from uncultured Cellvibrio sp., assembly GCA_966248255.1. Classification (GTDB taxonomy): domain Bacteria; phylum Pseudomonadota; class Gammaproteobacteria; order Pseudomonadales; family Cellvibrionaceae; genus Cellvibrio. The sequence continues at coordinate 2,973 of CBIMZH010000105.1, read as the reverse complement.
TGGCCGCTGTCTGCGAAGCCGCCAATGGCAGCCTTAAAGATGTGGTTAAGCTCAACATCTACCTGACCGACCTGGCTAACTTCCCGGTGGTTAACGAGGTGATGGGCCAGTACTTCCAGGCGCCCTATCCCGCCCGCGCCGCTATAGGTATCAACCAGTTGCCGCGCGCCTCGCTGATTGAAGCCGATGGCATTATGGTGATCTAAGTCCTAGCCCTGCGCATACCAAAAAGGCCGATCAGCAAACACTGATCGGCCTTTTTTATGGCACCTGGCTAGCGTCTTGGCTACGCCAGGATTGCGCTATTTTTTAACTGCTTGGGGGTTGGGCAAATCGGTGATGGTGCCCGCGCCTAATTCCGCCGCCAGGCCCACGGATTCGTGCAGGCTGGGGTGGGCGTGAATGGTGAGGGCTATATCTTCCACGCTGGCGCCAAACTCCAATGCCAGGGTTAATTCGCCCAGCAGCTCGCCGGCATGGGCGCCCACTATACCGGCGCCGAGCAAGCGGTCGGTTTCGGCATTGTAAATAAGTTTGGTTTTGCCCTCGGGGCGATTGGCGGCCAGGGCGCGACCGCTGGCGCTCCAGGGGAAACTGGCAGTTTTTACCGCCAGCCCCTGGGCCTTGGCCTCTTTCTCGGTCAGGCCCACCCAGGCAATCTCCGGGTTGGTATAGGCGATGGAGGGAATGGCCACAGGCTCAAACCTGTGTTTGTGGCCGGCGGCTGACTCGGCGGCAGCGTGACCCTCGTGGCTAGCCTTGTGCGCCAGCATCGGCTGGCCAATCACATCGCCTATGGCAAAAATATGCGGCTGATTTGTCTGCAAATAGTCATCAACAGCAATAAAACCGCGCTCATCTACGGCGATACCCGCGTTTTCGGCGGCAATTTTTTTGCCGTTGGGAGTGCGCCCCACTGCCACGAGAATGGCGTCAAAATCGCGGCTCAGCTGTTCACCCTGGGTGTTGGCAAAACCGACCTTTAAGGCTTGCGGCAGGGCTTCCACCTTCTCGACTTTGGTCGACAGCAGCACCTCAAAGCGTCCCTGATTAAATTTTTGGTAGATGCTCACCAGGTCTTTGTCTGCGGCCGGAATCAACTGGTCGGCAAATTCCACCACTGTCACCTGGCTGCCCAGCGCCTGGTACACGGTGGCCATCTCCAGGCCAATAATACCGCCGCCAATGACCAGCAGGCGGCCGGGAACCTGGGCCAGGGCCAGGGCGCCGGTGGAATCAAAAATGCGCGGATCTTCGGGAATAAAGGGGAGTTTAACCGGGCTGGAACCAACCGCGATTATGGCCTGCGCAAAACTAATCAGCTTGCGCTCATCACCCAGTGTCACTGCCAGTGTATGGCTATCGACAAACTGCCCAAGGCCCTGCATCACCTGCACCTTGCGCGCCTTGGCCATAGCCGAGACACCGCCCGAGAGCTTGTTGACTACCGAATCCTTATAGGCGCGCACCTGGGCAAGATCGTAGCTGGCTGTGCCCAGATTGACCCCCAGTGCATGTGCATCATGGGCAGAGTGCAGGGTTTCCGCCACCTGCAGCAGCGCCTTGGAAGGGATGCAGCCGACATTGAGGCAGACACCGCCGAGGGCGGCGTAGCGCTCTACCAGAGTCACCTCCAAGCCCAAATCTGCGGCGCGAAAAGCGGCTGAATAGCCTCCGGGGCCGCCGCCCAGCACCAGCAGTTGCGTTTTGATATCTGCCATAGCTCCAACTCCTTTCAACCGATGAATAAACCCAGATGCCTCAATCTAGCTCGAAGAGGGGGAGATTCAAATGAAAAAAGAACGGCGCGAGTTAAATCCGGTTTAGTTCCGGCTCAAATTCGCTAGGAATTGGCCTCTGTAGGCATTGGCAGGCGCGCGCTCCAGCCAGAAATAGGCATAAATTCGCGACTGTGAATAGCTTCAAAGCCAGCATCGGCGAGCAATTGGGGCTTGTCCAGCTTGTGCCAGGAGGCGAGAAAGGGCTCGTAAACCCGCTTGGCCAGCAGGCGAAAATAGAGCCTGGCCCAGCCGTGTTTGTGGCATAGCTCGCGCCAGGCAAAGGGCTGCAACTGCGCCTGGGAGGGCTCGGCTATGGCAATGCGTCCGCCTGGCACCAGTACCCGGCGACATTCGGCCAGTGCCTGGCGAATATATTTGGGCGGCATTTCGTGAAATACAAAACACAGGGAGATGCCGTCCAGCGACTGGTCGGCAAAGGGCAGCTGCTCTGCCAGGCCGGGGATAAAGTTGATTTGCGGGTATTCGGCGGCAGCGTGCTTGAGCAAATAGGGTGATGGGTCCAGGCCCCAAACCTGATTGGCTCCTGCCGCCTGCAGTGCAGCGGCGGTGCGGCCGCCAGCAGTGCCTATATCCAGCACTCGCTCGCCACCGGCCAGCTGCTGGGCTATCCAGGCGCGAGCGCCCCGCATACGGCCGAGCATTACCCGGTCAAAGCCGGTGATATAGCCGCGGGAGATATGACGCGAATAGTTGCCATTGGGCAGGTTGTGGAACTCCTGCAGCAGGTACTTGGGTAGCTTGGTGAAGTATTCATCCTGGGGTAGTTTCACGGTTTCGCGCTGGCGCCCACCCAGGGCGCGCAGCAGCTCGCGCCAACCGCGCCAGGTTTTTAGATTTAGCCGGTCCGGCCAGGTATCTGCCAGGGTTAAAGCCGCCCAATCCGGCACCTGGGGCCAGTGGCTTGCTGGGGTTGCCGCGACTGGGTCGGGCAATTGTTGGGCGGGTTTGGCGTTCATGGATTGGGTTCTAAATACACAGCGGCGCCCCAGGCAAGGGGCTGGGCTAAACGGCGCGAATCTTAATGAGAAAACCGCTGAGTGTATACGGAAAAGTGGCTAACTACGCTTAACGGCAGATATCCCCGCTAGCTTGGGTTGCGGGGATCTGCCGGTTAGAAGAAGCTGAAGCCCACCTGGAACAGCTTTTCCAAATCGCGGATATGCTTTTTCTG
>CBIMZH010000104.1:0-7938 GCA_966248255.1 uncultured Cellvibrio sp. | reverse complement strand
TCCAGCGGCGCCTCCAGGGTAATGTCTTCGACCAAATAGGCATCTGTGGCCAGGCTGGCGAGGGTAACTACTTCGTTGCTCAGCAATTCGTCGAGCGCGGTGTTTATCACCTCGGGAATTGTTTGCAGGTTTTGTCCGGCGGCTACCGCATCAACCATATCCAACAGCGAAGTGTGGGCGCTGACCAGGGTTTCACAGAGGCTGGTACTGCTGTGCAGCTGATGGGCGAATATGGCTTCGTAAATACTCTGAATTTTCTCGCCCAACTCGGCCATTGAGGGCAGATAGGCGTGGGCCGCAGCCAGGGTGAGCTTGCGCAATTCGTCGTGAATGGCGACTAACTGGCTGGTATCTTCCGGCTGTAGCTGCCATTTGGTAATAATCTGGTCGGCATCCAGCAGCAAATGCATTTCTTCCGCCATAAAGATGGCGAGCAGTTCTGGATCTACCGGGCGATTGCCGTGTTCGTCGGCTTCCTGTTGGCGCACCAGAGGCGCAACGTGAATTTCGCGCAGCTCGTTGACGCGGGCAATAAATTGCTGCAAACGGGGAATATCGACATCTTCGCCGGCTTTAATTTGCTCCAGGGCGATCTGGGTGTAGCTGACCGCATCGCGCAGCAATTGCAGTATGTCGTCGTTGATATTGACGTGGTAGGAGCGCAGTTCTTTGACGAAACGCTCCAGCGGGGTGGCCAGCTCGGCAACCTGGGTAATCTCCGCCATGTGCGCACTGCCCTTGAGGGTGTGCAGGGCGCGCTGCATAGCTTCACTGGGCGGTTCGTAGATGGGCGCTTCGGCTTCCATGCGGGCGATAAAATCTGCCACTGTCTGCAGGTGGAGTAGCGCTTCAGTGCCAAAAATATCCCATAGCTGGGCATCCGGATCATCCAGATCGTCTTCGTCCTCCAGGGTCAGGACAAAAGGATTGGCGGTCAGGCTGCTGATGGGCTCAGGCGTGGCAGCTAGCGGTGGCTCGTCCAGGTTAATACCGCCAAGTTCATTACCTGGCTCATCCAGTAGCAGCGGCTCATCTGCCTCGTACTCAGGGGTACTGGGTACTTCCAGTTGAATTTCTTCTTCGGCAATAAACTCTGGTTCGGCCAGCACCTCTTGCTGCTGAATGGATTCGGGAGCCGCTACAGATTCCTCTGCTGCATCAAGCAGTTCGCTGGGTATCTTGCCCTGCGCCAGCTCGTGAGCTTGCAGGCGATAGCTTTCGGCCAGCTCAGCTTTAGGGTTGGGCTGATTGAGCTTGAAGGCTTCGATCATGGTCGGCAGCAGCGCGCGGACGCGATTGATCAGGTCTACATGCAGTTGCTGCGGCTCTATGGTGTTATCGATTATGCGGTTAAGCATATTTTCGATGGACCAGGCCAGCTCGCCGATTTCGTTGGCGCCTACCATGCGGCCACTGCCTTTTAAGGTGTGGAAGGCGCGGCGGAATTCGGTCAGGGCTTCGCCATCAGTGAAATCCTCTTCCCAGCGAGGGAAGAATTCGTTGATGGTCTCGGTGACTTCACCGGCTTCTTCGATAAAGATTTCAATGATTTCATCGTCAATATCTTCATCGTCGCGGTGGATGACCGGTGCCTTTGAGGTGGCAATTAGGGTCTCTTCTTCCGCTTCCGGCTCGGCGTCCTCAGCTGCTGCCTCTAGTTCAGGAACTGGTGCGAAATCAGCAGTTTGTATCTCTTCGCTTGGTGCAGCCGCTTGATCAAAGGCCTGGGCATAGGCTGAGCTGATTTGATCCTCAAGGTTGCTCGGCTCGTCTGCAGGTTGTTGGGTATCGTCGTTGGCGCTGACAATAATCTCTTCGTCTACCTGGGGCAGGGGTGGCAACTCGGAGGTTTCAGCAGCCGACGATTGCCCCAGGGCCTGCTGGTAGGCGGCGCTCAGTTGCTCTTCCGATTCGCCCTGGCTGTACTCAACCTGCTCTGGCTGAACTTGCGGCAGTTGTAAATCAAGGTCTGGGCTGGCGGCTTGAGCTGGTGCGGCAGGTGCTTTGGCCGACTTGCCCACGGCATAGCCGAGTGCGGCGACGCTTTCTTCTGCAACCAGTAGCAGCAGGTCATTTTCCTCTTTGGGGGCTCCGCTGCCCAAGCGCTCCAGGTAGTACTCCACGCTGGTAATCGCATCGGCTAAGGTGTCCAAATTGGCCCATTGCGGTGTGGTTTCCTGTTGCAGCAGTTGCTCTTCAATGTAGCGAGCACAGGCGCCGAGAATGCGTGCCGGACGAGGCAGAGGAACCATATCCAGACCGCCGCGAATCTCGCGCAAAATCGTGGGCACACCGTTTAGGTGTTCGCGGTTCCACTGGGAGGCTATGTACTCGATGATGGCGTCTTTGGCGTGTTCCAGGCCGCTGCGCGATTCGCGCAATACCGACTCTTTGGCGCGCGCAAGAGTAACGTCGGCATCTACGCCTGGCTCTTGCGGGCTTTGCCCCGGGTTGAGGCTGAGGTTGTCCAGCGCGTTTTCAATCACCAGAATTTGCGCGGCTATTGCCATTAACTGCTCGGCACCCAGCTGGCGGTGTTCATTGGCGACCAATTCCAGCGCTGCGCCCTGCTCGAGAATTTTCTTGCGCAGGTCGCCCAGGCCAAGTACGGCGAGGGTATCGGCCACACGTTTGACGATGGGTAGGGCATTGGCCAGTGCCTGCTGTGAATCGCCACCGGCGAGGCAGATGTCCAGCGCCTCCTTGATTAAGCCCAGTTCTTCTTTCAGGGCCTCAACTACCGTGCGCATAGCATCCGAATCCGGTGCCACCAGAATACTGCTCGCCTCTTCACCTGCCTCTTTGCCTTCAAGCAGTGCCTGCTCCAGGTGGTAGGTGTCGTAGATATGTTGCAGTTGTGAATTGGCGCTAAACCCGGGCGCGTGTTTACCGGCGCGGGCGACATAGTAGAGCAGGTTTTTAATCAGCTCATCGTTGGTAAAACTGTTCAGCGCTTTAGTGCCGTGAACGGCGAGAATTTTGATTTCTTTATCCAGCTGACGCAGCAGATTTTTTACGGCGACGCTGACTTCCAATGCATCGACTTCCAGCGCTTCCACTAGCGCCAGGCTGATGTCCCAAAGTGCAAAACGGGCTGTGCCCTGGGTGAGTTTTTGCAGGCGGGAAAAGGCCTTGTGTAAATAGGCCAGGTTTTCTTCCGGGTTTACATCGCGGATAAAGCCCGAAGCGGCGTACTGATACATCTGGCGCAACTTGAGTACCATGGCCTGGAATTGCACATTGTCCTGGGTTACGGGCAGGCGCGCGCCGCTGACTTTTTTTGCCGGATTGAGGTTGGGGACAAAGAGTTTGGTGTCGGTAAGCAGGCTTTCGCCGCGCACTGCGCGCAGGTCGTTGAGCAGCGGTAAAACAATTAGCGGGTTATCTTTGCGGCTGGCTTTTACCTGATCCAGGTAAAGCGGGAACTGCAGGATAGCGCGCATGAGCACTTCCTGAGCCTCACCGGCGTTGGCGATTTTGCCGGTAATCATCGCCTGGGTGAGCAGCTCCATTTCGCTGGCGAGCATGGCGGCGCCATAAAACTCCACCATCTGCAGGCTGCCGTGAACCTGATGGATATGGGTGAGACAAAAACGCAGACGTGCCGCATCGTTGGGGTTTTCAACAAATGCTTCAAGCGATTGGCGCGCTTCCTTGAGGGTTTCTCCAATCTCGTGGATCAGCCAGTCCAGTGCGGCAAAATTGCGATTATCTGCCATTGGGCGCGTTCCTCATCATTATTCTTGCTTAACGCAAATATATGCCTGCACCTGAACATCATGGGTGCGCTGCATTTTAGGGTTTTCCCAATCCACTGTTTCACCGAGACCGACAATCAGTAGCCCACCTGGCTTGAGCCTGTCTACCAGGGCATTTAGCACATCCCGACGCAGCCAGCGGCGGAAATAAACCAACAGGTTTTGACAAAAAATCACATCAACCTGGACCTGGGGCAGTTGCCGCGCCTGAATAATATTGGCCTGAGTAAAACAGACTCGGTCGCGCAGCTTGCTGATCACCTCAAAGCTGCCATCGGCACATTGCTGCAAATAGCGCTTGGACTCTTCCGGTGTCACCTGGGCGATGCGTCGGCTGTTGTATCTGGCGCGGCGACCGGCTTTAAGTGCTGAGCTGCTGATATCCATAGCGGTGATGCCGTAGTAAGGGTTCAGCGCGGCCAGCTCAAAGCAATCATTGATTACCATCGCCAGAGAGTAGGGCTCTTCGCCGGTGGCGCAACCCAGGCTCCAAACATCAAAACTGTCGTTCAGGGATTGGTTATTTATTTTGTTTTGCAGGAATTGACGCAGGTACTCAAAAGATTCGCGATGGCGGAAAAAGCTGGTCTCTTTAACGGCAATGCGATCTATCAGGCGCGTCCATTCCAGTTTGCTATCCAGTGCTAAAGAGTCTGCTGCGCCACTGACAAAGGCGTAATAGCTGTCGTAATCCTCTATACCCAGTTCGCGCATGCGCGTAGACATTTGCGATTCCAGCCAGGCCTTCTGCTGAAACATGAGTTGAATGCCTGTGCGCTCCTCAAGCAGTTTGCCCCACTGGGCAAACTGGGTTTCGTTGAGTGCGGTAAGGGAGCGTAACGACCAAGCCATAGCTATTGCTGTCACCTGCTGCAAAACCGGGGCGCCATATGGAGCCCCTATTTATCAGGCTCTGGACGACTCTGCGTAGATGTCTTCTTCAGGCAGAAGCTCGTCATCCAGATCGATGATTTCCTCTGCATCTTCGCCGGCATCAAAGTCCATAGTAGGCGCCTTGGCCATGGCCTGCTGGGCAGCCTGGATGCGCGCATCTGACATGTCTTCCTCTGGCAGTTTGAAACCCGCCACAGATTCACGCAGGTCGAGGGCCATGGCTGCCAGGTTACCAATCGACTGGGCGGTGGCTGAAGTACCGGCAGAGGTTTGGGTAGTAATCTCCTGAATAACATTCATCGTGTTGGAGATGTGGCCGGCAGATGAGGCCTGTTGGCGCGCGGCGTTAGAAATGTTCTGGATCAATTCCGCCAGCGAGGTAGATACGTTTTCAATTTCTTCCAGAGCCACACCCGCATCCTGTGCCAGGCGAGCTCCGCGCACCACTTCAGAGGTGGTTTGCTCCATCGAAATTACCGCTTCGTTGGTGTCGTTCTGAATCGTTTTAACCAGCGCCTCGATCTGCTTGGTTGCCGCAGCGGAACGTTCCGCAAGGCGCTGTACTTCGTCCGCTACCACCGCGAAGCCGCGGCCCGCGTCACCGGCCATAGATGCCTGGATTGCCGCGTTAAGTGCAAGGATGTTGGTTTGGTCGGCAATGTCGTTAATCAAGCTTACGATATCACCGATCTCTTGTGACGATTCACCGAGGCGTTTAATACGCTTGGAGGTGTCCTGGATCTGCTCACGGATGGTATCCATGCCGTGGATAGTGTTCTGTACCACTTTGGCGCCGTTGCCGGCGATGGATACCGCGCGCTCCGCTACCGCTGCCGATTCGGCGGCGTTGGCAGATACCTGGTCAATAGTGACCGCCATTTCGTTTACCGCGGCAGAGGCGCCGGCGATTTCCTGTGCCTGGTGTTCAGAGGCTTCGGCCAGATGCAGTGCAGTCTGCTGGGTTTCTTGCGCAGCGGCAGATACGTTTACCGCAGTTTCGTTGATTCGCGCTACCAGAATACGCAGCTGGTCGATGGTGAAGTTGATAGAGTCAGCGATCGCACCGGTGAAGTCCTCGGTTACGGTTGCAGTAGTCGTCAGGTCACCGTCCGCAAGGTCGGCCAGTTCGTCGAGCAGACGCAAAATCGCGGTCTGGTTACGCTCGTTGGTTTCGGCAGTTTCAGCGGCGCGGTGAGTCGCTGAGCGGTATTGAGTAAAGCCGATGTAGAAGAGTGCAATCAATGCCAGGGCAGCTGCTACCAAAATATGAATATTGTTGGGGAAGCGCGAACCGGCCAGGTTGGAGATCTTTTCCTGGATAGTGGCCATGGCCTGCAGCAGTTGCGGTGTATCAGTCAGCAGCGCATCGGAAGCCTGACGCGCGCGGAACAGGGTAGTAGAACCTTCAAACATCTGCTGGATGGAGGTGTTTACGTCGCCGAACAACTGGGTAATTTGATCCAGACTGGCGCGGGCGTTGGGGTCAGTTACCTTGGATATGTGCAGCATGGCATCGCCATTTTTCATTGCTGCCAGTACGCGTGAATAGAAGTTGGCGTCACGGTTAAACTGGTCAGCGGCTTCACTTGCATCGGCATCGCCGCGCAGCATCTTATCCACGTTTCGACCAATACGCTCGGCGCGCCAGGACAGGATTTGCGCCTGGATGGCCTGCTCGGCAGGGGCGTTGGACTCCAGCAGAATATCAACGATATTGTTGTGCTGTGTCTGCAGGCTGGGCAGGTTTTCGTTCAGGGTTCTGCCCACGTTATTGAGGCTAACAATCAGATCCTTGTTAGTCGCAATGGCCTGGGCGTTAGTTTTTACCCGGTTCCAAATACCTTCGTAGCTGGCAAATTCACCAGCCAGCTGAGCGCGGGTGTTGTCGTCGGAGTTGCGCAGGCTGTCCCAGGTTTTACCCATGGTGGATACAACGCCAGTCAGCTCGTCAAACGCCTTTTCATCACCAGACGTAGCGTCTCGCGACAAGGACGTCAGCCGGTAGGCTTGAGCGCGCAAGTCAGCAACCTGCTGAATGTAATTTTGGTCGTTGGCCGCACCGCGCTGAACCATCAAATAGAAGGCCACCATCGCCACTACTGAAATTATCAGTAGCAGTACGGCGCCGACCATCTGCGGGCTGGCCCGGAAGGACGCAATCTTGGAATTTGTTTTCATCTAAGCACTCCTAACCAACTTTCGGTATTATTTTTTCTATCCGCGCGCCCAGATACCAGGTATCCGGGTAAATCTCTCCAGACTTCAGGACTTTGCCGCATTGGTAAAGCGTGCATCCTCAGCCAGCAGCGCTGGACGGAATAGCGACCAGCGCTGTTCCCCCTGGGGATAACTACCATTTACAAAAGGCAAAATACTTTGTGGAATGGCTCCTGCCTGTTCCGAATATTCATCCATGGGAAAGTGTTGCATACCAAAAACCTGATCAACCATAAGGCCGGTGTAAAGGGTTTCGGTTTCCAAAATCAATACGCGTCTCTGCTTGCGTGTGCCTATAAGGCGATCGCCAAAAAACGCAGCGAGATCAAAAATAGGTAAAAGGCGTCCGCGCACGTTGGCCACCCCTTTTACCCAGGGCTGAACGCCGGGAAGATGGGTAAAGTTGGGCACTTCAAGCATCTCTGACACTTCGCCAATAGGTGCAACAAAACGGCTGCCCATAAGTGAAAAGCCAATGCCACTCCACTGCGGGCGAATATCGGCCTGCGCGGGAAGACCGCGCGCGGCGGCGCGGGAGCGCTGAGCCAAGTCGAGAAGTGCCGAAAAAGCGGCCTGTGGTTCTGACATGCTTCTATCCGTATCTCAGTGACTTTTTTCCAAAATCGATTGGGCAAAACCCGGCCAATCAATTTGGCTTGTTGTTTTAATTGGCTCTTCCTTGCTGTGTAGCTTTAAGCCAGCACTTCCGCCATGGCGGACATGAGTACTTCCTGGGTGATGGGTTTGGCCAAATAGGCGCGAGCACCTTGGCGCATACCCCAAACACGGTCAGTTTGTTGATCTTTGGTGGTGACAATAATTACCGGAATGTGCGCGGTTTCCGGTGCTTTGGTTAGCTGACGGGTTGCCTGAAAGCCGTTAAGGCCGGGCATGACCACATCCATAAGCACAACATCGGGAAGTTCTTTTTTTGCCAGGGTGATGCCGTCTTCACCATTATCGGCGGTGATAACTACATGGCCATTTTTTTCCAGCATGCTAGTCAATTTATAAGTTTCGGTCGGTGAATCATCAATTATTAGTACTTTGGCCATAAATGCTCCGAAAA
>CBIMZH010000103.1:0-7980 GCA_966248255.1 uncultured Cellvibrio sp. | reverse complement strand
TACAGCCGAGCATGAGCGGGCCAGGGCTGGCGGAGAGGAAAAAGGTAAGGGTAAAAAACAGCCAGAGTTGATCCACGTTAGTACATCTCGAAAGTGGTAGGTGCAGGGGCCAGAGCTGAAAGCCGCGCAGTCTAGCCAAAAATACCTGTGCCAGCACCCGGCTGCCGACGAACGGCGCTGGGGCAAAAGTCTTCTATACTCAGACTTCAAACAAATTGACGCAGTCTGGATGTTTTTATGTCAAACAATACTATCGCCAACGCGGTAAAGATTTTAGAGGATTTACTCTCCGGCCTGGATCAGGCCTATTGGGAAGCTAACAGCCTCGATCGCAAAGATTTTTTCTACGACCTTATCAGCTCGCTGCACGCGGAGTTATCCGAGCTGGGCAAACTCAGCGTGCAGGATCACGACCTGGATTATGAGCCGGTGACTGAGGAGTTCCGCTCGGCGCGGCCCAAGCTGAGCCGCCTGCGCAAACTGATCGACGACTTCGCGCTGCGCTCGACTACAGCGGCGCGCCTGGAGCTGCTAATCAATCAAACCCTGGTGTTAATTTCACGCTTAAATCCAGTTTTATAGATGGGATAAGCCTTGTTCACTTATTTCTATTTTTAATCACAAAGCTTCAGTTATCGCCAAATAATTTAAATATTGCTCATTAATTCGCTGGCAAAGGCTAAAAACCGAACAATACTTGAAGTTACCGGCAGCTGTCGCTTCCTGTGAGTCAGATCCGGTCGATGCTTTTCTGCAAGGGGAGTTTTCTTGGGGAAATTGATCGACAGTCTGTGAGTCTGGCTTGATGAGGTAGGAGATGTGTGAGGTTGCCGTTGGGTTTTTTCTTGGCCCAGTTGGAACTCCCCTTTATTTGTAATCTAGTATGGTCTTGGCCGGCGTTGTTATGGCGCCGGCTTTTTTTATTTTTGGGCAAACGAGAACAACTAGAGATGAAATTTAAACAACCCAAACGCCTGGCAATAGGGCTAATGCTTCTTTTGGCTGGTAGCACTCAGGCAGACTGCCTGGAGAGCAATGCCCTGGTGGCACTCGACGGACGCTATGAAGAGGCGCTGCGCACCGGCGATGTGACATTTTTGCAGCAACTCTTGGCCGATGATTTTCTCTGGGTGCATAACCTGGCATCCGCTAAAGAATCCAAAGCCGAATTGCTCAAGCGCATGGCAGTACCTGAGGAAACCCCCAAGGCGCGAGTATCGCGCGATATCAGTATTCAGCGGCTGGGCGACGTCGCTGTGCTCAGCGGCTTAAGCGAAGTCGATAAGTGGAATGCCGATGGTAAAACCTGGCGCAGTCTGCGCTATCAATTTATGCGCACCTATGTAAAAACCGGGGGCTCCTGCTCTTTGCTGGCGGTGCAGACCATGAAGATCTGGGCCAGTGAAGAATAGAACTTTTTGAAAATAAAAACGGGCGCAATAGCGCCCGTTTTTATTTTGTCTTCAGCGAAAATTTAAGGTGCCGGGCGCGGATGCTTTTTTGCCCACTCGGGCAGTTTGGCCAGCACCTTGGCCGGCCAATTACCATACCAGCCATAGCCATTTATCCGCTCCTGGGAGATTTCCTTAAGTGCATAGTGCACAGAGCCGTCTCTGTCACCGAATAGCGGTTTGTTGGTGCCCGGCTCGTAAAATCTGGCCCAAACCCCGGGGGAATTGGCATCGTCTTTTAACTCTTTGTCGCCGCGAGTCCAGCTTTTGCCGCTAATTTTGGTTGCGGCAAACCAATCCGCTGCGTCGTAAATGGCATTGACCAGGGCCGGGCTGGGGTTTTTCTGTTTCATTAAAAACATCACCAGGTTGGCTGACTCGCCTGCGCTGAGTGATGCCATTTCAAAGGCGCGCGCTTTCACCGGCATAAGGCTAAAAGGATCGTGCTGGGCGCCCCAGATAGTGGGTTTGCCACCGACAATCACCTGGGTGTTGAGTACGCAGTTAAAGGCATTGTCGAGCGCAACTCTGGCCTTTTGTCGCTGTTGCGGGCTAGTAAATGCGTATTCATCTTTGCCTTCGGCAATGTTCCCCAATAGCGTCATCAGGTTGGCAATAAGATTGTCGTTGTAGGTGAGCATATTGTGGTAGTCACCTACCAGCGGATAGTTTTGCGGCCAGCCGCCATTGGGAAATTGTGCCTGGAGGATCAAGGTCAGGCCGCGATCAAAAGCGTCGATGTAAGCTTTATTGCCGGTCGCGCTTATGGCTTTGGCAAGCATGGCCATTTGCACGCTGGTGGCCTTGTTGTCAAAAGTGGGGATGTATTTACTCTCGCTGCCATAGGCCATACCAAAGCGGCGCTTTTGCGTCATATCGGTACGCTTGGACCAGCCCCCCGAGGGTGTTTGAAAGCTGAGGATAGCTTCCATGAGCCGCGCTGCTTCGGGGGTTTTAAACCATTCCACTGGCTGGTCGTAATCAAAGCCAAATTCGTTGGCTTTTTTGGGGTCCAACGGCTTTTTGTAGGCGCGCTTTTTCAGCTCGCGTCTGAGGCTGTCCTGATCGAGTTTGCGCAGTGCCTGGGATTGATTGATATAGGCCTGCCACTGCTGTTGCAGCTGCTCTTGTGCACTGCTGGGGTTGGCTTGCGCCTGGGTGCAAAAAGAAACGGCGCTCAGAGCCAAGCCGAGCGCGAAAGCGAATTTTTTAAACATTATTTGTATACCTTGGTTATTAACCACTAAGTGCCCTTCACGAGTGAAAGGTCTAGCGAAAATCCGGCGCGGCTCTAATGGCCCTGGTGCCGGTATTCGAGGTATTGACCGAAACCTGAAATTTGCCCAAGTCTAGCAGTTGCCAGGGATCTGGCGCAAAAATCCCCGTGCAATTTAACGTCAATTTATTACTTGAAAATATTTTCGTCGCTGGGGAACACGCCCGCTTTTACATCGGCGACATATTTCTGCATGGCACCGGGAATATCGCCGGCTTCAAGCAAAAAGTTTTTGGAGAATTTGGGTGGCTGCTCGGTTAGCCCGAGGATATCGTTGATCACCAGTACCTGGGCGTCTGTATCTCGACCTGCGCCTATACCAATGGTGGGAATGGCGACGGCGCGGGTGATCTCTGCGGCCAGCTCGGCAGGCACACATTCCAGTACCAGCAAATCGGCGCCCGCCTCGGCCAGTAACTTGGCGTCATTAAGAATTTTGGCGGCGCCCTGCTGATCGCGGCCCTGAACACGGAAGCCGCCCAGCTTATTGACCGATTGCGGAGTCAGGCCCAGGTGCGCACAGACTGGCACGCCGCGCTCGGAGAGCATACGCACTGTATCCGCAAGCCAAGCGCCGCCTTCCAGTTTTACCATCTGCGCGCCCGCCTGCATGATGCGCGCACAGTTGCGCATGGCGTCCTCGGGGGTGGCGTAGGTCATAAACGGCAGGTCGCCGATAATCAGCGATTTGTCATTGCCGCGGGCGACTGCCTCCACGTGATAAATCATCTGCTCCATAGTGACCGGCACTGTGCTGTTGTAACCCAGTACGGTCATGCCCAGGGAGTCGCCAATCAATACCACTTCCACGCCACAGCGTTTGGCCATGGCCGACATATGGGCATCGTAAAGGGCAATCACTACAAATTTTTCACCTGCCGCTTTCATTTTATTGAGAGTGTGAATGCTGACTGGCTTTTGCAGTGCGGTGGTCTGGGTGCTGCTGGGACTGGTTAGGGTTCCGTAGGGCATGCTGGTATCTCGCTGCAGGGGCCCGCAAATTAGCGGGCCGGTTGGACTCTGAGCCGGGGCGCTGGGCCTATGTTAAAAGCTGGGTATGGGGTTGTAGTAGTGGCGGCCGCTTTTGATGCGCAGGATATATTCTACCAATTGTTTGAAATGCTCGCGGTTGCTGGCCAGGTTGAGATCCTGGGCGTTGACGATCAGCAGTGGCGCGGCATCGTAATAGTGGAAGAACTCGGTGTAGGCGTTGTTGAGCGCTTCCAGATAATCCTGGCTGATGTACTGCTCGGCGGCTATACCGCGCTGCTTGATGCGGTCGCTGAGCACATTCAGCGGCGCCTGCAGGTAGATAACCAAATCCGGGCGAGGTGCATCTATCACCAGGCGATCGTACACCTGGCGGTAGATGTTGAACTCATCGTCGTCGAGCGTTACCCGGGCAAACAGCTGGTCTTTATCAATTAAAAAATCGGATACGCGCACTGGCTCAAACATATCGTTTTGGCGCAGCGATTGAATCTGTTTGGCACGCTGGAACAAAAATGACAATTGGGTGGGCAGGGCGGTGGTTTTGGGGTCGCGATAAAAGCGCTCCAAAAAGGGGTTCTCCTCCGGTTGCTCCAACAGTGTGTCGTAGTTAAACAGGCGCGCCAGATTGCGCGCCAGGGTGGTTTTGCCCACGCCTATACAGCCTTCCACCGCAATAAAGCGCGGCAGCTGCTCGCGGGTCAGATCTATTCCCAGTTCTTCAAAAACCGCTTCCACTCAAAATTCCTCGCTAGCCAGCTGCAAACCATCCCAGCCCAGGCTCTGGCTGAGTTGGCGAATTGAGTCGCCGCCGGGCAGCTGTAGATCTGGCGCCAGCTCCGCCAGAGGTTGAATAACAAAATTGCGCTGGGTCATATAGGGGTGAGGCACAGTCAAACGCTCGCTGGCAATTTGCTGATTGTCGATGAGCAGTATATCCAGGTCCAGGGTGCGCGGCCCCCAGTGCTCCAGTCGAACGCGGCGATGTGCCTGCTCCAGCGCCTGGAGGTGATCGAGCAGAACCAGAGGGGCCAGCGAGGTTTCCAGTTCGGCCACGGCGTTGGTGTAATCCGGTTGCACTGGCCCAACCGCGCGACTGCTGTAGAGGCTGGATTTGGCCAGCACGCGGGTTTGCGGCAACTCGGCCAGTTCGGCAAAGGCGCGGCTCAGCTGCTCCTTTGGGTTTTCCAGGTTGCTACCCAGGCCGATAAACACTCTGGCCATAGAATTTTCTCGCCTTATTCGTTGCCACCTGGCGCGTTATCGCCTGAGGGTTTGCGCGGGCGTCTGCGTCGGCGCGGGGGCTTTTTGGCTGCGGCATTGGGTTGGCGCGCCAGGTTTTTCACCATGGTCTCACGCTCTTCGTCGTCGGCCGCTTGGAAGTGTGTCCACCAGAGGCCCAGGCCATCCAGCGGCTCGCCTGCTTCCTCGCGCATCATTAAAAAGTCGTAAGCGGCGCGGAAGCGCGGGTGATCTAGCAGGCGCAACGCGCGCATGCCCATGCGACTGGGCAGGCGCTGTTGCAGATCCCAGATTTCGCGCATGGGGATAAGGAAGCGCTTGGGAATGGCGGTGCGGGCAAGCTGTTGGCTAATTACATTTTGCGCCGCCTGATTCCAGGCCTGTATCTGGGGCATATTGGCGCTAAGCGCCTTGTACTGGCGCTGCAGGGCCGGCCACAGGA
This sequence comes from uncultured Cellvibrio sp., assembly GCA_966248255.1. GTDB lineage: Bacteria > Pseudomonadota > Gammaproteobacteria > Pseudomonadales > Cellvibrionaceae > Cellvibrio. The sequence goes on along the minus strand of CBIMZH010000103.1, from coordinate 2,579 downwards.
GCGCGGCATAGATGTAAGCCGGGGTAACCGTTTTATCGCTGCGGATGCGCAGGTCGGTATTGCTCATACACAGATTGACCAGCTGCTCGGCATGGGGCTCGCCCGCCTTGAGCGCTTCATCTGTGCCGGGGAACAGCTGTGCCAGCAGGTCGTATTCGCGCATCAGGTTGAAGGTCGCTGTGGCCGAGCCGTTGAGGAACAGCTTGAGCACCTCTTCAAACAGGCGCGCTTCAGAAACATTGAGCAGCAGATTGCTCAGGCCGCGAATGGGTTTTGCGGTGGCGCCCTCCAGCTGGAAGCCCAGCTTGGCGGCAAAGCGCAGCGCGCGCAGCATGCGTACCGGGTCTTCTTTGTAGCGGGTCGCAGGGTCGCCAATCATGCGCAGGCTGCGCTTTTCAAGATCCTTTAGACCGTTGCAGTAATCAATTAGCGAGAAGTCGCGGGCGTTGTAATAAAGCGCGTTAACGGTAAAGTCGCGGCGCAGGGCATCAGTTTCCAGAGTGCCGTAGACATTGTCGCGCAGCAGCATGCCTTCTTCGCTGCGCGCGTGGTGGGGCGAGTCGTCATGATGGCCGCGAAAGGTGGTGACCTCTATAACCTCGCGCCCCATGCGCACATGGACTATCTGGAAGCGGCGGCCAACAATGCGCGCGCTGCGAAACTGGCGGCGCACCTCTTCCGGGGTGGCATTGGTAGCCACGTCGAAATCCTTGGGGTGACCGCCAAGTAGCAGGTCGCGCACGCCGCCGCCAACCAGATAGGCTTCAAACCCTGCTTCATTCAGCAGCTTGATTACCTTGAGGGCCGCAGAGCTAATATTGCGCCGAGATACATTGTGGCTATCGCGAGGGATGACGCGCGGGGTCTCACCGGCACTGCTGCTGGCGGAGTCCTTGGCGCGGGGAATTATCAAATTTAACAAGCGTTTAAGCATGGCGATTGGGTGTCAGCAGCCTGCAATTGAGATGGAGTGGCGAGTTTAGCAGACCTGGGGGGATTGCACGACAAGCAAGCTTGACCCTGATGGACATTCGCTTGGCGTCAGATTTGTGCTGTGGCGTTTTTTGTACCCTCTGGAAAGCAAAACGGGAAAGCCGAAGCTTTCCCGTAGGAGGGTAGCACCAAGGTGCTGCAGAAGGCATTTAATGGGTTGCATCCATTGCAAATCTCCAATCTCGCGTGCTATCCCATCCTCTGCCTAGTCAGTATCCGCTTTATTGTACTGTCTTATTGCTCTTGTCTTCTAGCGTGGTCTTTCTAATTTATTTTACTTATTGTTATTCAATTTTTCTGTTTTTATTGTTTCTTGTTGTTATTCAACTTACTTATCTTGTTATTGTTTCTTGTTGTTATTCGCTTACTTTCTGTTTTTATTATTTCTTGTTGTTATGTTTCTTTCGTTTCAGTTTTTTATTATTTGTTGTTGTTATTAGTAAGTTGGCGTTCATTCTTATTGTTTGTTTTTGTTATGCGCCATAGAAGGCATGTCTTGTGCCAGTTTTTAAAAGTTCTTTTAAATCAATAAGATAGGTTTTTTGGTGCCCTTTTTATGCCTTTTGGCTATTTCCAAGGGTTACAAAATTAGGGGGTGGTGTTACTGCGAGTGGGAACAGGTAACAGGTTGGCGGGGGTAACACTTGCGTTAAGTGGGGTAACAAATTGACATATGAGTCAACAAAAAGTTCAACCTACTGCTGTTTCGCGTAACAAAAGCAAAAGGCCCCTGAGGGTTTTTACTCTCAGGGGCCTTTTTATGCCTTAAGCGTTTACTTGTGCTGGCTACTTGGCGGTACTGGTCGACTTGCTGCGCGGTATACCCAGGCGCTGGCGTCTCTCCCAGAGGCATTTGCGGCTAACACCCAGTTTGCGCGCCAGCTCGGTTTCGCTCATGGTGTCCTGATGCTCCAGGACAAAGCGTTGGAAGTAGTCCTCCAGTGACAGGTCTTCACTGGTGGTGCTGGCTGCGCGTCCTGGGGCGGTGCGGCCAGCCAGGCGCGGTGCCTCTAGTATGGAATCGCCCTCTTCACCGGCAGCTACGGCATCCAAGTCAATAGAGAGCAGGTGTTCGCCTATCTCGGTGCTGTCCTCGCAGAGGATAACCGCGCGCTGCATGGCATTCTCCAGCTCGCGCACATTACCCGGCCAGGTGTAGCTCATGATGGTATCTATAGCGGCATTGGACAGCTTAAGCGCAGGCTTGCCAAATTGGCCGCAATAGCGCTGCAACAGGCTTTCGGCGATATTGATGATGTCGCGGCCGCGCTCGCGCAGTGGTGGCAGCTCCAGCTGAACCACATTGAGGCGGAAGTAGAGGTCTTCGCGGAATTTGCCTTCTTTGGTGAGCTTGCGCAGGTCGCGGTGGGTTGCGGCAACCAGGCGCACATCCACTTTGCGCGATTCAACCGAGCCCAGCGGGCGCACTTCACCCTCTTGCAGTACGCGCAACAGGCGCGCCTGGGCTTCCAGTGGCAGTTCACCAATTTCGTCGAGGAAGAGAGTGCCGCCGTCGGCTGCGGCCACCAGGCCCTCGCGGTTAGTGGAGGCACCAGTAAAGGCGCCTTTTTCGTAGCCGAACAGCT
>CBIMZH010000102.1:0-8045 GCA_966248255.1 uncultured Cellvibrio sp. | reverse complement strand
CACCCCGGAGCAGCGCAGCAGCGGCCTGCTCATTTCCGGCATTGTCCTGGCAGGCTTGATTGGCCAATCGGTATACGGCAATGAAAATTACTTTGGCGTAATCAATGCGACCAGTCCCGATTTGTCGCTGGTGATTCCCGGCTTGCTGGTCACCCTGTTTTGCGGCCTTGCTGGCGGGCTTTTTTCCCGGCTGATTATTTTTGGCCTGGACGCCCGCCCCATGGACAAACTCAGTTGCTTCCGCCGCGCCCACCCCATTTACTTTGCGGCGGCTTGCGGCCTGATCATAGCGCTCATTGGCATCATCACTGGAGGCGCCACCTTTGGTAGCGGTTATCTCTATACGCGGGGAATGATTGAGGGTTCACAGGATGTGCCTATGATCTACCTGGTGTTTAAATTTATCGCCACCTGCCTGACTACCTGGGCCGGGGTTCCCGCCGGGCTATTTGCACCATCGCTGTCCATTGGCGCCGCCATGGGGTACGACATAGCCCAACTAACTGAAACCCATGCGCCCACATTAATTGCCCTGGGCATGGCTGGCTTTCTTGCCGCCGCCACCCAGGCACCACTGACAGCGTTTATTATTGTGATGGAGATGGTCGGCGGCCACTCTATGGTGTTAAGCCTTATGGCTTGCGCCTTAGTTGCCAGCGTTATTGCGCGCTTTATCAGCCCGCCACTTTACTCGACCCTTGCTGGTATGCAGCTCTTGCGTCTGCCAACGGCTGAAACGGTTACTGCGCCAGCACCGCGCGAACAAACAGCGGCAGCGGATCAAACGCCGCAAACAGCTCAGCCCCAACACACCGAAAGCAACTCTGCTGCACCCGGCTCAACCAACAACCATCCCACCAAAGCTCAGGACTAAACATGCTCTGGATTAAAGCCCTGCACATAATTTCGGTCATCACCTGGATGGCCGCACTGTTTTACCTGCCGCGCCTGTTTGTGTATCACAGCATGAGTGCAGACGAAATCAGCCGCGAGCGTTTTAAAATCATGGAGCGCAAACTGCTGCGCGGCATTGCTAACCCATCGATGATTGCGGTGTTTATTTTTGGTATCTGGATGAGCTGGCTCGGCTGGGCCTATTACTCCACCCAGGGTTGGTACTGGACCAAAATCGCTCTGGTTTTAATTCTTACCGGCTACCACCACGCCTGTGTCTACTACTTCAAACAACTGCGCGATGATAAATGCACTAAAGGCCATGTGTTCTTCCGCTGGTTTAATGAGTTCCCGGTGCTGCTGTTAATCCCCATTGTCATTTTGGTTGTGGTCAAACCTTTTTAAGTAGAAGCCTAATTGATGCTTTACGCTATTACCGACTCCCAACTGCTCCCCGGCGAAAAACTATTTAGCGCCGTGGAGGACGCCCTGCGCGGCGGCTGCCGCTGGCTGCAGTATCGCGACAAATCGGCTGACCCAATCAAACGCCAGGCCGAGGCCAGTCAATTGCTCAGCCTGTGCAACAAACATGGCGCCAAGCTGATTATCAATGACGATGTGCAACTCGCAGCAAAGATAGGTGCCCATGGTGTTCACCTGGGTCAGGGCGATGGCGACCCGCGCGCGGCGCGCGACTTGCTCGGCGCTCAGGCGATCATAGGCGTTACCTGTCACGACTCATTAGCGCTGGCAGAAAGAGCCATAGCTGACAGCGCCAATTACATCGCCTTTGGCCGCTTCTTTGCCTCCAGCACCAAGCCAGAGGCGCGCCCTGCCCCGCTCGAATTATTAACGCAGGCCCGCCAGCAATTCCCGGATTGCGACATAGTTGCTATTGGCGGTATAGATGCAGGCAATGCCCGCCTGGTGATTAATGCCGGCGCCAATTTAATTGCTGTCTGCCACAGCCTTTTTGCCGCGGAAAATATTGCCGCCCAAGCTAGACTGCTTAATCAATATTAATTGCCCAATTCCATTTTCAGGATTCGCCCATGACTCGCTCAGAAGAACTCTTCGCCCAAGCCAAACAGCATATTCCCGGCGGTGTTAACTCGCCAGTACGCGCCTTTAAAGCCGTAGGTGGCACGCCTATCTTTTTTGAAAAAGCTCAGGGTGCCTATGCCTGGGATGCCGATGGCAAACGCTATATTGACTATGTGCAATCCTGGGGGCCTATGGTGTTGGGCCACGCTCACCCGGAAGTGATCAACGCGGTCATTGAAGCCGCCAAACACGGTTTGAGTTTTGGTGCGCCCACCGAGCGCGAAACAACTTTGGCGGAAAAACTCTGCGCACTTATGCCGGGCATGGATATGGTGCGCTTTGTCAGCTCCGGTACTGAGGCCACCATGAGTGCGATTCGCCTCGCCCGCGCCTTTACCCAGCGAGACAAAATTATCAAATTTGAAGGCTGCTACCACGGCCACTCGGATTCGCTGTTAATCAAGGCAGGCTCAGGCGCCCTCACCCTGGGCGTGCCCAGCTCGCCCGGTGTGCCAGCGGTACTGGCAGACCACACCATCACCCTCGACTACAACAATGCTGAGCAGGTGCGCGAGTGTTTTGCCAAGCTGGGCAATCAAATCGCCTGCATTATTGTTGAGCCGGTAGTGGGCAATATGAACTGCGTGCCGCCAGTGTCAGGCTTTTTGGAGTGCCTGCGCGAGGTCTGCGACCAGTACGGCAGCCTGTTGATTCTCGATGAAGTGATGACCGGCTTCCGCGTTAGTCACACAGGTGCCCAAGGGCACTACGGAATCAAGGCGGATATCACCACCCTGGGTAAAGTAATTGGTGGCGGCATGCCGGTGGGCGCTTTTGGTGGTCGCCGCGATGTGATGGAAATGATTGCGCCCTCAGGCCCGGTTTACCAGGCGGGCACCCTCTCGGGCAACCCTGTGGCCATGGCTGCAGGCTTAAAAACTCTGGAGTTGTTAGAGCAGCCAGATTTTTATAAAAACCTCTGCGCGCGCACCGATCAATTGGTAGCAGGTTTACAGCAGCTGGCCGATGAAGCCGGGATTCCATTCACCACTAACCATGTGGGCAGCATGTTCGGCTTCTTTTTTACCAGCGAGGAAAAAGTCACCAACTTTAAACAGGTAATGGCTTGCGATATTCCCCGTTTTAACAAGTTTTTCCACGGCATGCTGGAGCGCGGTATCTATTTGGCCCCTGCCTCCTACGAGGCAGGGTTTATGTCCGCCGCCCACACAGAACAGGATATAGCGGACACACTGGCGGCAGCTAAGGCGGTATTTGCCAGCCTTTAATTCCCAAGGGAAAACAAGGAAGTTCTAGGTTAGAAAAAGTCGACACTGCTGGAGTGCACCTCGCTGTGCCCCAGCTCAGTATTGAGCGCGTTAGTTTCGGCTTCGCGCTCCAACTGGTTCTCTATATTCGTGCAGGCCAGCTGCGCCTGGGTCAAATTAGCGCTCAGGGCTTCAATCGCAAAACCCTCGGGGGCGATCAACAGGTTTTGCGCCTCCACCAAATGCACCTGCGCCTGGCTTAACTGGGCTAACAACTCCAACTTGGAATTCAACTGCGCCACCCGGCTATCCGCCACACTCATTATCCAGGGCACAGCGTCCTTAATTCGCCCGTAACGCTCTGGCTGATCCAGCGGCATATTTTTTATCAGCAGCGAAATCAATTTATAGTTACAAAAAGTGCGGTCGCCAAAATCGCAAAAACGCCCTTCGCTGTGGGTGGCGATAAACATCTCACGCTCCAGCGGTGACACCTCGTGGCCGCTGGAGGCGAAATACAAAGGCGCATCTGTCGATAGCATCATCAGTGAACCGCGCAGGCCAAACTCTTCCAAACTATTAAAAATACCATCGGCCAATTTGGCATAGGTATCCATTAAAAAGGTGCGCTCGACAAAGCGCAGGCAGCAGCCTAAATCTGCACTACCAGACATAGCTTCAAAGGCCGCGGATTGCGCCGCGGTGAAGCTTTGACTGAGATCCTGCCATTTGCGAAATTGAAAAACGGCCCGCGCGATCTTTGCTTTAAGTACTTCCGATTCGGTAGTTTTAACCAGGTAATCATCGGCGCCCAACTCAAAGCCTAAAACCTTCTCCTGCATAGAGCCTTTGCTCGACAGAAAAATTATGGGCACTTGATTAGTGACAGGGCTTTTCTTGAGTTGCCGGCAGACTTCGTAACCACTTTTGCCCGGCATGGTAATGTCTAGCAGAATGCATTCCGGCTGGAACTCCTGAAGTACCTCCAGTGCCGAATCGCCACTATAGGCAGAGCGCAGCTCATAGCCGGACTGTAACAGCGAAAACAGATACACCTGCCAAGTGCGATCATCGTCGACCACCAGGATCTTGGCAGATTTGGCGCCTGCAGCCCCCATAGGAATCTCCTTGCAAGTTATCCACTTAGCCTAGTGAAAATCAGCCAAATAACAAGCAGCCGCTTAAAGAGCCAAAACGCAAATGCCCGAAGGGTTTAATTCCATTCGGGCATTTTAAATATTTTTTTGGAAACTAAACTACTCAGCTTATATATTGCGGCCCAAAGCCAAAGCTCCAGATAAGCACAGTAATCGCCATTAATGCCACCAACATGACCAAGCCGATAGTCAGTATAGAGCTGGCATAAACGAAGCCCTCCTCCTCTGATATACCCATAAAAATGGGAATGCCGGAATAAAGCAAATACACGGTATAAAAGATCGCCGCTATGCCCACCAGCATTATCAGGATGACATTGGGATAGAGCGCACAGAGGCCAGCCACAAACAGCGGAGTCGCCGTATAGGCCGCAAAGACAATGGAGCGGGTCAAGCCAGGGGATGAATCATAGGTGCGCGACATCCAATCAATAAATGCCCCTATAACACCTATACCGGTGAGCAAGGCCAGATAAGTAAGCACACTCATCACCAACGCGCTGGACTCAGTCAACATAACCGGCGCCCCTGAGCCAATAGTCCAACCAACTTTGGTAGTGCCAATGTACATGGACACCGGCGGAATCAAAGCCAATAAAAGTACATGGGCAAAATACAGGTGGGACAGGCTTTCTTCAGCATCGCGAATTTCTTTCCATTCGCGCACTGGGTGGGTAAAAAGTCCAGCAACATGGGAAATCATATTCAGCCTCCAGAGCGAGCAGGGTGACTCATCTATGCTGGCAGTCAAGCCGCCAGTTGTGTCGGCACATCGCCGACCAAGCCTCCAATAACAGGGGTTGCCCATTATTACTGCGGAGCATTCTTTCCGGTCTTAGACAGACCCCAAATAACATTCGATGATTAAAGCAACCGACAGCTATTATCTTGCGCGATACTGCTGCCTGTAATTAGCAGTATAGAATTTAAGACAAAAAAATTAACGGCTTGATTAGACTAATTAAAATTCAAAACCCAAAGCCAAATAACAGCTCCGTATAACTTTTAGTAGCACTTTTTATTTTTTAAGTAGCTGACGCAAATCGACCAGTATATTGTCAATGTTATGAGGGGGCGCAAATGAGCCCATAAACTCGCCCTGACGATTTACCAGATAAATGCGCGAACTATGTTCCACTTGATAATCCTCAGGGGCATTTTTAGGCATATCAAAACCGGCTGGCACCTTCATCAATTCGCCATCTGCAATGTAGGCACGCTGATAATAAAGTGCAAAGTTTTTGGCAAAGCTTCCCAGCTGGCGGTTAGTCCCGCTTAAACCTATAAATTTCGGCTCAAAAAAGCTCACATAGGCCAGCATCTTTGCCGGGCTATCACGTTCGGGGTCAACAGAGACAAACACCAATTTAACCAGTTGCTGCTCGCGAATATTTAACTGATGATAGACCTTCGCCATCTGCTGTAATTCCATTGGGCAAAGATCCGGGCAAGAGGTAAAACCAAAGTAAACCAGGCTCCAATGCCCATTAAAGTTACTAGAAGTTACCGGTTGCCCCTGCTGATTGAGCAAATCAACCTTATGTAGCGCCACTGGCTGAGGTAAAAGTTCCAGCGCGGTGAACTTTAACTCGGCATTGATCCGCGCATTGGCCCACAAAATTCCTAACAGCAGCGCCAGACCGCCACAGGCTAAAATCAAAATTCGTTTCAAGATAAGATTCATAAAACTAATCATTTACATTTGGGGATTGTCGCAATACCGGCAACCAAATGGTTCTCGCCTCGCCCGATGAAAACTCAAGATGAATCCCCACTCTTTCACCTTCAGCCAGATTTTTTTTGGGGTGCATAAGCATTAAATGCATTCCACCGGGCGATAACTCCAGGCTGGCTCCCGCGGCCAAGTTGGGGAGCGCCATCGACTCCATGCTTACCCTGTCGCCACTCCGCGCACTGCGATGAAACATTGCCATAGCGCAGCAATCTGCGCTCAAGCTGACAATAGCTACGTCCTGCTGCGATGAATTTTGCAATTGCATATAGGCGGCATAATTACTCGCTCCCGGAGGCGCAAGACGTATCCAGGCGTTTTTAATTTCTAGCGTCTGCGCCCAGCCAGAGGTTGCCCAACACCAGCAAACAAAGCCTAAGGCATTAACCTTGCCGAGGGTCATAGCAGTGCTTGCCATTTACTTAAAGGCAGATAATGGTCAACTAGCAGCGCCAAAAATAACGCCAGTAAATGCACTATGGAAAATTTGAATGTACGCATAGCCCAGGCGTTATTGGCAGAAAGCTTTAATTGCCAGGCGTGATAGATAAAGCGCCCATTCAGATAAACACTGGCCAGCAGATAAACAACACCACTCAGGCCAATAAGGTAAGGCAATAAGCAAATTGCGAATAGCAAAAAGCTATACAACAAAACAGCGGTTTTGGTGAATTCAATACCGTGAGTCACTGGCAGCATTGGTATTGCCGCTTTGGCATAATCATCGCGACGATGAATGGCAAGCGCCCAAAAATGCGGCGGGGTCCAGGTGAAAACGATCATCACCAACAAGAGCGCGCGCGGATCAAACTGCCCCGCAACAGCAACCCAACCCAGCAATGGGGGCATGGCACCAGCCAGCCCACCAATAACAATATTTTGCGGCGTCGCTCGCTTAAGCCAGAGCGTATACACCCCTGCATAACCCACCAGGCTCAACAGTGTGAGCCAGGCAGTAAGCGGGTTAACTAACAGATACAGAAGTATAAAACCCAACAGCGCCATCATGCTGGCGAACTCAACCGCCTGTACACTGGATAACTTACCTTTAGGCAAAGGCCGCATGCAGGTTCGCGCCATAAGCGCATCTATTTTTTGATCCAACACATGATTAAACGCCGCTGCGGCCCCTGCCAACATGGCAATACCCAGGCTGGAGACAAGCATCAATTGCAAATCCGGCACGCCCGGACTTGCCAGCATCATCCCCACCCAAGCGGTTAACACCAGCAAGGCAACTACTTTGGGTTTTGTGAGCTGATAGTAGTCACGCCAGGATGCTTTTTGCGTAAGATTTTGTTGCGCATCTACGGCTTTACTAAAGGCCATATTCCCTCCTCACCAAAATGGCAGATGCCTGAATTTTTTTACGGCTTAACTGAGTCAAAAGCACCAAACTGGCGGTTTGACTGGCAAGCAATAATGCCGCGACAAAGTTGTGCGCCAAGGCGTTTAACAATGGCACATAGGCCAGCACATTAATTAACCCCAGGGTGACCTGAGCAAAAAGCAACATCAGTAACAGCCAGGCGGCCTTTTTAAGTGCTCTGGAATTTGCCCAGCGCAAAAGCGATAGGCTGTAGGCGAGCAGGACAATAAAAGTAACTGCCGCACCCAGCCGATGCAGCACATGGATACTCATTCTCCCGGTGTAATCAAGAACACCGTACTCGTAGCTGCTGTGCCCCAGGGGCAAACTAAAAGCCGCACTAAGGGAAAAGTATTCTTGCCATCCGGATTCACACAAAGGTAACTGATGGCAAATAGTGGCGGCATAATTAGCCGAGGTCCAACCACCCAGGGCGATCTGACCAAGCAGCACCCACCAGCCGAGCAAACCCAGCGTTAGCAAAATAGCGCCATGAGCTTCCGGGGCCTGAGCAACAAGATGGGAACTCAAACGCAAACGCAGCACCAACAGCGCTGTTAACAAAAAAAATCCGCCCAGCA
>CBIMZH010000101.1:0-8077 GCA_966248255.1 uncultured Cellvibrio sp. | reverse complement strand
CCGTGAAGGTGGTCGTACTGTAGGTGCTGGCGTTGTAGCCAAAATCCTTAAGTAAGTTAATGTCGGCGCGCTTGGCGCGCCGGCTAGCAAGTTTAGGCCAGTAGTTCAGTTGGTAGAGCGTCGGTCTCCAAAACCGAATGTCGGGGGTTCGAGTCCCTCCTGGCCTGCCAAGTAAAAGAAATCAATTAAGGTAAGCGGCGACAATGACAGCAAATACGGAAGAGAAGGTTTACCGCCTCGATGCTCTGAAGTGGCTTGTGGTGATCGCATTGGTTGCGGCCGGTGTGGTTGGCAACTCCCATTATGCTGCTGAGTCTGTGTTGTATCGCGCTTTGGCTTTGTTGGTTATTGCAGCAGCGGCGCTTTTTGTAGCAGTAAATACTGCAAAAGGCTCTGCTATCGCTGATGTCGTGCGCGGCGCTTTTGTTGAGTTGCGCAAGGTTGTATGGCCAAGCCGTCAAGAGACCAACCAAACCACCTTGATAGTGGTTGCAGTGGTTATCTTTACCTCTATCGTATTGTGGGCTCTTGATTCAGTATTTGGTTTTATCGCGTCAAAATTAATTGGGTAGGTAATGGCTATGGCTAAGCGCTGGTACGTTGTACACGCCTACTCGGGCTACGAAAAAAAAGTTGCTTCTTCTCTGCGTGAGCGTGTTGCACTTCACGGTATGGAAGAAAGTTTCGGTGAGATATTGGTTCCCACTGAAGAAGTTGTAGAGATGCGTGGTGGTCAAAAGCGCAAGAGCGAGCGTAAGTTCTTTCCCGGCTATGTGCTGGTGCAAATGGAGCTTAACGATGATACCTGGCACTTGGTAAAAGACACTCCTCGAGTTATGGGTTTTATTGGAGGCAAGGCTGATCAGCCGGCGCCAATTACCGAAAAAGAAGCAGAGGCAATTCTTCGTCGTGTTGACGACTCTATGGAGAAGCCAAAGCCAAAAACTATTTTCGAACCGGGTGAAATGGTTCGTGTAATTGACGGTCCCTTTAACGACTTTAATGGCGTTGTGGAGGAAGTTAATTACGACAAGAGCAGGCTGCGCGTAGCGGTGCTGATTTTTGGTCGCTCCACTCCGGTTGAGTTGGAGTTCAGCCAGGTCGAAAAGACCTAAGTTAAAAAGGTTTTTAACACGCCCTTCTCTGTGCAAGCAGAGAGGGGTTTTCGCGTCTTTGGTCAACTTGACCAAAGGGGGAGCCGAAGAAGAGTGGGTTTGCCAAAATCGACTCGGAGGCGTTAACACCCATAGGGGAGTAACATCATGGCAAAGAAAGTCACAGCTTACATCAAGCTGCAAGTTGCAGCTGGTAAAGCAAATCCAAGTCCACCAGTTGGTCCAGCTTTGGGTCAGCACGGTGTGAACATTATGGAATTCTGTAAAGCGTTCAACGCCCAGACTCAAGGTATGGAAGTTGGTGCGCCAGTACCCGTGATCATCAGCGTGTACAGCGACCGTTCTTTCACCTTCGTAATGAAGACTCCACCAGCGTCCTTCCTGCTGAAAAAAGCTGCTGGCATCACCAGCGGTAGCGGTCGCCCTAACACCAACAAAGTTGGCAAGGTAAACCGTGCGCAATTGGAAGCTATTGCAACTACCAAAATGGCAGATTTGACCGCTGCTGATATGGATGCTGCTGTACGCACAATCGCGGGCTCTGCTCGTTCAATGGGTCTGGAAGTAGAGGGCGTATAAGATGGCTAACCTCACCAAGCGTCAAAGTGCATTTAACGAAAAAATCGACAGCTCCAAGTCTTACGCTATCGAAGAAGCGGTTGCTCTGTTGAAAGAAATCTCCAGCGTTAAATTCGCTGAGACCGTAGACGTATCCATCAACCTGGGTATCGATCCACGTAAATCTGATCAATCTGTTCGCGGCGCTACCACTCTGCCACATGGCAATGGTAAGTCTGTACGCGTAGCTGTGTTCACCCAGGGTGCTAACGCTGAAGCTGCTAAGGCTGCTGGCGCTGAGTACGTAGGTATGGACGAGCTGGCCGCTGAAATCAAAGGCGGCAAAATGGATTTCGACGTAGTTATCGCCAGCCCAGACGCTATGCGCGTTGTTGGTCAATTGGGTCAAGTGCTGGGTCCTCGCGGCCTTATGCCTAACCCCAAAACTGGCACTGTAACTCCAGACGTGGTTACTGCTGTTAAGAATGCTAAAGCCGGTCAAGTGCGCTACCGCGCCGAGAAAGGCGGTATCGTTCACGGCGGTATCGGCAAGTTGTCTTTCGAGGCCGTTGCTCTGAAAGAAAACTTGGAAGCACTGATTTCCGATCTGAAAAAAGCCAAGCCAGCTTCTTCTAAGGGTATATACCTGAAGAAAGTTACTCTGAGCACCACTATGGGCCCAGGTTTGGTTATCGATCAATCGTCTCTGGCTGTTTAAGTCGAGACGACAACGAACTTTGGGGTTCGCTCTGGCAAGTTTGCCTGGGCGAGCCGTCAAAGACCGTAGATGCCTCAGGGCTTAATGAACTTGTTTCGTCTACGCAGATGGTGAGACCCGATTGCGCGACTTGTTGCGCAAATGACATCACCGAATGAGTGACTCCGTTTTACGGAGTTTGAAGTTAATGACAGGTGCAAGCCTGTCCGAGCAGGAGAAATCCCGTGGCATTAGGACTCGAAGGCAAAAAAGCGATTGTCGCTGAAGTCCAGGAAGCTGCTCAGGGCGCTCTTTCCGCTGTTATCGCCGACTCTCGTGGCGTAACTGTGGGTAAAATGACCGCTCTGCGTAAGCAGGCCCGTGAAGCTGGCGTCTGGGTAAAAGTCGTCCGTAACACTCTGGCCCGCCGCGCTGTGCAAGGCACTGCCTACGAATGTCTCGCAGACAAATTCGTAGGTCCAACTTTGATCGCTTTCTCTAAAGAACATCCAGGTGCGGGCGCCCGTATCCTTCAGGATTTCGCCAAAGAGAATGACAAGTTCGAAGTTAAAGCTGCCGCATTTGAAGGTGAGTTGGTAAACGTAGCTATGTTGGCAAGCCTGCCAACTTACGACGAAGCCATTGCTCGCCTGATGAGCGTGATGAAAGAAGCAGCCGCTGGCAAACTGGTCCGCACTATTGCGGCCGTTCGCGACCAAAAAGAACAGCAAGCTGCCTAATCATTCGATTACAGCTTTCTAAAGACTTAAACGGGCCAAACTGGCTCCATTAATTGTAGGAATTGAGACATGTCTCTGACTAAAGAAGATATCATCAATGCCATCGCAGAAATGTCTGTAAAAGACGTTGTTGAGCTGATCACTGCAATGGAAGAGAAATTCGGTGTAACTGCTGCTGTTGGCGTCGCTGTTGCTGCTGGTCCAGCTGCTGCCGCTGCTGAAGAGCAAACCGAATTCACCGTAATGTTGTCCTCTGCTGGCGACAAGAAAGTGAACGTAATTAAAGCAGTTCGCGAACTGACCGGTCTGGGCCTGAAAGAAGCCAAAGATCTGGTTGAGAGCGCACCAAAAGCAGTTAAAGAAGGCGTTTCTAAAGCTGACGCTGAAGCTGCTAAAGCCAAACTGGAAGAAGCTGGCGCTCTCGTAGAATTGAAATAATTCTACCTAGTGTCAACAAGTTCCAGCGACTGCTTGAACACCAGGCTGGTGAGCTAATGCTCGCCAGCCTTTTTCCGTTTTCAGATGAATGGTGTCAATGCAGGGTTGGACGACAAGGATAGGGTTTGTTTGTTACAGCTGATATTTTCAGTGTGCGCACAAACCGAGTTTTTGCAAGAGCGAGTTTACAAAGCAAGTTTTTATTTAGAAGCGCATAGGCGCTTTCATGGCTGCGGTCAGGCCCGATCCGCGAACAAGCTGGGGAATACAGATGGCTTACTCATATACTGAGAAAAAACGTATCCGCAAGAATTTTGGCAAATTGCCGCATGTAATGGATGTACCTTACCTCTTGGCGATTCAGCTGGACTCCTACAGAAAATTTACCCAGGCAGATTCCGCCCCTAACAAACGCGACGACGTAGGTCTGCACGCGGCTTTCCGTTCAGTATTCCCAATTGTTAGCTATTCCGGTAACGCAGCTCTCGAGTATGTGAGCTACAACCTGGGCAAGGCAGCATTTGATGTTAATGAATGTATCCTGCGCGGCGTTACCTACGCTGTGCCCCTGCGCGTTAAAGTACGCTTGATTATTTATGATCGTGAATCTTCCAACAAAGCGATCAAAGATATTAAAGAACAAGAAGTTTACATGGGCGAAATTCCGCTCATGACTGACAATGGTACCTTTGTTATTAACGGTACCGAGCGTGTAATCGTATCCCAGTTGCACCGCTCTCCTGGCGTGTTCTTCGATCACGACAAGGGTAAGACACACTCGTCCGGTAAGCTGCTCTATTCCGCGCGTATTATTCCTTACCGTGGTTCATGGTTGGACTTCGAGTTCGATCCAAAAGATCTGCTCTATGTTCGTATTGACCGTCGCCGTAAGTTGCCAGCAACTATTCTGCTGCGCGCACTGGGCTTCACCTCACAAGAAATGCTGGGCATGTTCTTTGAAACCAGCCGTTTTGCGGTGAGTAAAGAAGGTCAGTTTAGCTACGAAGTAGTGCCATCCCGTCTGCGCGGTGATGTGGCTACTTTCGATATTAAAGATGACAAAGGCAATGTGATTGTTGAAGAAGGTCGCCGTATTACCGCGCGCCACATTCGCCAATTGGAAAAAGCCGAAGTTAACCAGATGGAAGTGCCGGCTGAGTACTTGCTGGGTCGCTCTTTGGCCAAAGATATTATCGATACCCGTACCGGTGAAGTGCTGTTTGAGTGCAACACTGAAATCACCGTTGATGTGCTGGGTAAAATGGTTGCCGCTGGTGCTGAGGAAGTTGAAACCCTCTATACCAACGAACTGGATTGCGGTCCGTTTATCTCCGAGACCCTGCGTGTCGACCCGACTCGCACCCAGTTGGAAGCACTGGTAGAAATCTACCGTATGATGCGTCCTGGCGAGCCGCCAACCAAAGAATCTGCAGAAACTCTGTTCCAGAACCTGTTCTTCTCGCAAGAGCGCTATGACCTGTCTGCTGTAGGTCGTATGAAGTTCAATCGTCGTCTGGGCCGCGAAGCCGAGACTGGTGAAGGCACTCTGTCCAACCAAGATATCGTTGACGTAATGAAGACCCTGATCGACATTCGCAACGGTAAAGGCGTTGTGGACGATATCGATCACCTGGGTAACCGTCGTGTTCGCTCTGTGGGCGAGATGGCAGAAAACCAATTCCGCGTTGGTCTGGTGCGTGTTGAGCGCGCTGTGAAAGAGCGTCTGTCCATGGCTGAGAGCGAAGGCTTGATGCCGCAGGATTTGATTAATGCCAAACCTGTTGCTGCTGCAGTTAAAGAGTTCTTCGGCTCTTCCCAGCTGTCACAGTTTATGGACCAAAATAACCCGCTGTCGGAAATCACCCACAAGCGCCGTGTCTCTGCGCTTGGCCCAGGTGGTCTGACTCGCGAGCGCGCAGGCTTCGAAGTGCGCGACGTACACCCGACTCACTATGGTCGTGTATGTCCTATCGAAACGCCTGAAGGTCCAAACATTGGTCTGATCAACTCGCTGGCGACCTACGCACGCACTAACAACTACGGCTTCCTCGAAAGCCCTTATCGCAAAGTTATTGACGGCAAGGTCACCGATCAAATCGAGTTCCTGTCGGCCATTAACGAAGCGGAAAATGTTATTGCACAGGCGTCTGCAAGCCTGGACGAAGACGGCAATTTAACCGAGGACCTGGTGTCCGTTCGCCACCTTAACGAATTTACGCTGAAGCCAGCCAACGAAGTCCAGTACATGGACGTGTCGGCGCGTCAGGTTGTTTCTGTTGCGGCCTCTTTGATTCCATTCCTTGAGCACGATGACGCCAACCGTGCACTCATGGGTTCGAACATGCAGCGTCAAGCTGTACCCACCCTGCGCTCACAAAAGCCGCTGGTAGGTACCGGCATGGAGCGCAACGTGGCCGCTGACTCTGGCGTGTGCGTTGTGGCCAAGCGCGGTGGTGTGATCGACTCAGTAGATGCTGGTCGTATCGTAGTAAAAGTACATAGCAATGAAGTTGAAGCTGGTGATGCAGGTGTGGATATCTACAACCTGATCAAGTACACCCGCTCCAACCAAAACACCTGTATTAACCAGCGTCCAATTGTAAGCATTGGCGATTCAGTATCGCGTGGCGACATTCTCGCTGACGGTCCTTCGGTGGATATGGGTGAACTGGCTCTGGGTCAAAACATGCGTATCGCATTTATGCCCTGGAACGGTTACAACTTCGAAGACTCGATTCTGGTTTCCGAGCGTGTAGTGCAAGAAGATCGCTTCACTACCATTCACATTCAAGAGCTGACCTGTATCGCGCGCGATACCAAACTGGGCAGCGAAGAAATCACTGCGGATATCCCCAACGTGGGTGAGAGCGCACTGAGCAAGCTCGACGAGTCAGGTATTGTTTACATAGGTGCAGAAGTTATTGGCGGCGACATTCTGGTAGGTAAGGTTACACCCAAGGGTGAAACCCAACTGACCCCAGAAGAGAAACTGCTGCGCGCTATCTTCGGTGAGAAAGCTTCTGACGTTAAAGATACTTCGCTGCGTGTTCCTTCAAGCACCAAGGGTACTGTCATCGACGTACAGGTATTTACTCGCGATGGTCTGGAAAAAGATCAGCGTAGCCTGGAAATCGAAAAAGCCCAGTTGGACGAAGTGCGCAAAGATCTGAACGAAGAGTTCCGTATCGTTGAGACTGCAACCTTTGAGCGTTTGCGCTCAGCACTGGTTGGCCAGGTTGTTACTTCTGGCAAGGGCGTCAAGAAAGGCGAAACCGTTACCAACGAGCTGCTTGATGGTCTGGAAAAAGATCAGTGGTTCAAACTGCGTATGCAGGAAGAAGCGCTTAACGAGCAAATCGATCGCGCTGAAGAACAATTGGCAGAGCGTCGCAAGATTCTCGACGAGCGTTTTGAAGACAAGAAACGCAAGCTGTCTACCGGCGATGACCTGGCTCCAGGCGTACTTAAAATTGTTAAGGTTTACCTGGCAATCAAGCGTCGCATTCAGCCAGGTGACAAGATGGCCGGTCGTCACGGTAACAAGGGTGTTATCTCCGTCATCATGCCGGTTGAAGACATGCCTTACGACGAGAATGGCGAGACTGTCGATATAGTTCTCAACCCACTGGGTGTACCTTCGCGTATGAACGTGGGTCAGGTGTTGGAAATGCACCTGGGTATGGCCGCTAAAGGTCTGGGCGTTAAGATCGACAAAATGATCAAAGAACAGCGCGCTGTTGCTGATCTGCGCGGTCTGCTGGAAGAAGTTTACAACACCACTGGTGATGTTGCCGCTAAAGAAGATCTGGCCAGCTTTACCGATAAAGAAATCGTTGATCTCGCCAACAACCTGGTTGGTGGTGTGCCTATGGCAACGCCAGTGTTTGACGGTGCCAAAGAGCACGAGATCAAAGCACTGCTGCGTCTGGCTGGCTTGTCCGATACCGGTCAAACCACATTGTTCGACGGCCGTACCGGTGACCAGTTCACACGTCCAGTAACCGTGGGTTACATGTACATGCTGAAACTGAACCATCTGGTCGACGACAAGATGCACGCCCGTTCTACCGGTTCTTACAGCCTGGTTACGCAACAGCCTCTGGGTGGTAAAGCGCAATTCGGTGGTCAGCGTTTCGGTGAGATGGAAGTGTGGGCACTGGAAGCATACGGTGCTGCATACACTCTGCAGGAAATGCTTACTGTTAAGTCGGATGACGTTGCGGGTCGTACCAAGATGTACAAAAACATCGTGGATGGCGATCACCGTATGGAGCCCGGCATGCCGGAGTCCTTCAACGTACTTGTTAAGGAAATCCGCTCTCTGGGTATCAACATCGAGCTGGAACAGGACGACTAAGTCCTGTACCACTTGCGCGGCCAGCGCTGCTGAGCCGCGCCGATTCCCAGAACCAGTAACACTATTTGCCTCGAAGTTTAATGAAAGCTCCTTCGGAGCCTACAGGAGAAAGCGCCTTGAAAGACTTACTGAATTTGCTCAAGTCCCAGGGACAAGTCGAAGAGTTCGACTC
>CBIMZH010000100.1:0-8134 GCA_966248255.1 uncultured Cellvibrio sp. | reverse complement strand
AGGGACCTGGCAGCTGTCATTGGTGGTGATGGTTTGACCAGGTCGCGCGAGTTTTTCTCTACTTCAACGGCGGCTACTTCAATTGCGGCCACTTCATTTGCTGCTACTTCATTTACTGCTACCTCAGTTGCTGCCAGCGCTCTTGTAGCTGAGGCTTTATTTTCAGCGAGAAAATTCGTTGGCTCTGCCGCAGCCATTTGCTGTGGGCGCGGCTCAAGCGACTGAATATTCGGCTGATTTTTCCAGTTATGCCAAAGTGCTTTTGCAGCGAAGCAGCCCAATAAAATAATAATAAAAACCACCAGGCTCGACCGCCAGGGGGTTGCTGGTGGTTTGCGCAGACTCGATTGAGAAAAATCATCAAGCTCAGCATCGCTGTTAGAGGGCAGTGTTTTTTGTTGCTGGGCGGCCAGGTCTCTAAGCACATCGTTTAGCAGGCTCATTACCAAACTCCTACCAGCCCGGGCGCAAATACCAGCGCTCCAGCAGCAAGCGCCGCAAGGCCCGGCCACAACCAAAAATCGCGCTTGGCCAAAATACTACCCAGCTTGCGGCTCTCGGCGGTATCGCGAATCGCGCTGACCATATGACGACGAGTGACACTGTGACTGGCCTGACCGTAAGCGGATAGCATCGCCTTGTGCGCAATAACATTAATCAAACGCGGCACCCCGCCAGAGGCGCGATACAAAAGGCGCACCGCCGATCGGGTAAACAGTCGCTGACCGTTAAAGCCGGCGGAGGTCAAACGAAAGCTCAAATATTCATCCAGATTTTTGGCGGGAATAGCCTGCAGATATTCAGAAAATACAATGCGCTGCTTCAGCTGACGCAAATCCGGCCTATCCAGTAGGTCATCCAACTCAGGCTGACCAAACAATACCACCTGCAACAACTTGCGCTTTTCCGTTTCCAGGTTGGTCAGCAGGCGCAGCGCCTCTATAGTCTCCCGCGGCATGGCCTGGGCTTCGTCCACCAGCAAAACGACTTGGCGTTTTTCCTGAGCTAAATCCATCAAGCGCTGGTTGATCTCTTTTAACACCTGATAGGAGGGCATGTCCGGTGAATAGGCGATGCCTAACTCCTCCGCCAAGAACCATTTAAGTTCATCGGGGGTTAGATAGGGGTTGGGAATATACGCGGTAATAAAACTTTGTTGCAGACTGGCAAGCAACTTGCGACTGAGCAGGGTTTTACCTGTACCCACTTCGCCCACAACTTTTATAAAGCCTTCACTGTGACGCAGGGCCAATAACAGCGTGCTCAACACTTCGCGATGGCTTTGGCTGTTGAAATAGAACTGGGTATCAGGCGTTAGCGAAAAAGGATGCTCCTTTAAGCCGAAATATTGTCGATACATGGTTTACCTCTTTCGCACCCAGCCAATTGGCTAATTTTGCCTGTAGGTATCACCCATTAACTTCATGCGCTCATCGGCTGACTCCAGCTCTTCTTTCCAGGTGGAGTCGCCAATTACTATGGGGCGCAGCAATATCACCAGTTCGGTTTTACTGCTCTTTTTGTTTTTGGTGCGAAACAGGCTGTTAACAATGGGGATGTCACCCAATACAGGGCGCTTGCCATCCTGCACATTGCTCGATTCAGTCATCAACCCACCAAGCACTATCACCTGGCCATTTTCGGCTTTTACTATGCTGTCGGACTCGCGAATACCGCGCAGCGCCAAAGGCAGGGAAAAGTTTTCATCGCCCACAGTAAATACTTTTAGCTGATCCGTCACATCGCTGACAATGGGGTGAATATGCAATATCACCTCACCGCTTGCAGAAATTTGTGGGGTGACATCCAGGGAGATACCGCTAAAAAATGGTGAGAGCTCTATATTGGGTGTATTGGTTGTCGCCGAGGCATTGGTGGTGGTGTTATTGGATATGCCGGTAATAAAGTATTCATCATTACCTACACGAATAACCGCTTTTTGATTGTTTACGGTTGAAACTCTTGGGCTGGACAGAACCTGGACTGTTCCTTGTGTTTCAAGCAACGAGAGCAAGGTAGAAATATCCTGTATTTGAAGTAGTGACGAGAACAACCCCTTGCCACCGTAAGTGGCTGCCTCGGTAATTGTTCTTTTACCGCCAGTTGGAACAAGATTTTGATCTAAACTCAGGTCCAAGCTATCGCTTGTTTGTACTTCACCTTTTCCTGAGGTGTAGGAATAACCTAGCTGCCCGGAAATAGCATTCCAGTTAACTCCCGCCTCAAATCCCTCACTTAAACGCACTTCCAGAATTTTGGTTTCCAGAATCACCTGGCGCTTGGCACTGAGTTCGGACCTTTCCAGATAATCGCGCACAGCACTCAGCTCATGCGGCAGGGCTTTAACCACAACCATGCCCGCCTGGGGCGAGACAGTTACTGCGCGACCTTCGCTGTCGCCGCCGATTATGGTGCCCAGGGTCTTTTGCAGGGAGTTCCAAAAGTCGGTCTGATTAAGTGTTTGCACTCGCGAGCCCGGCACTAAACCCGAGGCGGTGTTGGACCCGCGTTTATCCTTGGCATTGTCGAGCATACCGAGCAAATTGGCAGTATCACCTGGGTTGGAATTGCTGTTGTTACCCAGACCGCTATTGCTGGTGGATTGCGCGCGCCCCACCAATACACTGGTATCAGATACACCTACACGCTGCACATCCAGATAATTAATTTGAAAAACCTCGGTGCGCATTTGATTGGCATAAACCGTATAAATACCGCGATCTTTTTTAAATTCGTAGCCGTAAATATCGCGGGTTACACGCAGCACGTCATCGATAGTGACATTTTTTAAATTTAACGTGACCATACCAGTTAGGGCCGGATGCACCACCAGGTTCACCCCGGTGCCATTCACCAGGCCCAGGAAAAACTCTCGCGCAGGCACATTGCTTACCGAGACATCAAAACGCTCCTGGCTTTTACCCGCCACTGTTGCCCTGGGCGCTGGCGCCTGCAACAGGCTTTGGGTTACTGCCGCGGGTGGCTGAGATGCCTGGCCAGCTTGAGCGGCTTGCTGCTGGGCTAAAGTTTTATTCAACTCAGTTTCGGTAAGCAGCGGCTTATCGCGGTGACTGCTGCAGGACACAAGTGCCACCACCAGTATCAGCAGCAAAGCCCTTAAGCCGCCAGCAGCTTTAGGTTGAATGTATTGACTAGCCAAAAGCGACATAAAATTGCCTCGTGAAAACTCTAGTGACGAGTAGATCAACTACTAAAGACCAGTTACTCGCCGGTCGTTTTTTTTGTTTTTACCACCTGCGGGGCCAAATAAAGCGTGCGCCTGTTTTTGCCATCGCTTAGCGCAACCCTGTCTGCCGCAATTGCAACCAGCGTAAATTGACTCGCCGCCAGCCTCTGCCCTTCAATCAGGCTTTGGCCATTAATAATCGCCTGCTTGCGCGCGCCACTGATTAATATCGACGAGAGCACCAGCTTGACCTGCTGCGACTGAGCGGCAGCTTGAAAATTTAATGGCTTGGTCGGATCGCGCTGTAATAGCTCGCTCTTATCCGGCTCCGCAGCCAAGAGAGTGAGCGGTAAAAATAGCAGCAGGGCCAGTAATTGTTTACACACCTAAGAGCCCCTCCTCCGAACTCAGGGTAAACACCTTGAGTTCAATTTCTGCCCTGGGATATTCCAGCGTGCGAAAATCCAGCGACTCCCAATAAAATTTGAGTGGCGAAGCTTCAATCTGAAGTAACAAATCCATCAGTTCAAAATAACTGCCCTGGAGTTTGAGAATTACACCGTGCTTGTACACCCCTGTGCCCGTATCTTCAGCCGGGTTTGCGGAGCTGTCAGCATTAGGATTTACAGAGCCGCCAGCATTGGCCGAGGCGACGCCAGGCAATTGCAGTTCAACCGCCGGCAAGGTACTGATGGATTGCACTTTGAGGCGTTTGGCCTTGGCCAGAATCGACTCTAGCGCCTGGGGCAATTGCGCAGCAGAAATCAGACCTTCGGCCAGGTTTTGCAGCTGCGCATCTACCTCAGCAATTGAAGCCTGCAGATTTTTGATCTCCTGCTGTTTAAGCACGGCGGGGTTATTTGCCGCGGCCAGGCTGACGCTGGTAATTTGCGCCGCCACAGCCTCGCGCTCTTGCGTCAGCGCTGCCAGCTGCAAATTCAGCTGTGCACGCTTTTTATCCAGCGGTGCCTGAATAAGTAAATTCAACAGCAAATACACCAGGGCCAAAAAGCTGAACAGGATCAATACTCGCTCGCGCAACTCCCGCGCGTCTATTTTGTCCCGCCAGGCCAAAATTTGTTCTTTCATGGCTGTACCGCCTTGGCGTTTAACTCCAACAGCCGCTGCACGGCACTTTGCGTTTTAACACTGCTAGCGTCGGCAGGCTTATTGGCCGCCAGGGAAAAACGCAGCAGCGGTAATGACGCGCTTAAGGGAGCAACCTGCAATACACCAAAGGCCACGCTTTGAAACGAGGGCTCAGTGCGCAGCCTTTGGATATACAGGGGGATCTGGTCGCTGGCCAGAGTTGTGCCGGCAAGTTCGGCATAGCGCCCGCCGCGCGCCAGCGAAAATGCTTGCAGGGAAACCGTATCCAGCGACTGGCGCGACATAGCCGCCAGCTGCTCAGAGAAGCCGCGACTGTTGCCCAGATCATTGGTAGTGGCCAGATTTTGCAATTGCAAACGGTGCTGGTACTGAGTGTTTAATTTCAGAATTTGCTCATCCAGTTTCGCCAGGTTTACTTTGGGCTGCGCCTTGATCAATTGATCCAGTTGCAGTTTCAAACTGTCCAGCTGCTGCTGCGATTGCAACAATTGTTGGCTGAGCGCGCGATTAGTACGCGCCGAGTAAAAGCCGGCCACCAGCAAAAGTGCAATAAAGCCCAGGCTGATCCACAGCATCTGCTGCGCGCGCACAGGGGCGCGATTGGGGCGAAACTCGGGCAAATAAAGGTTAACCTGTTGCATCCTAAGCGCCCCCTACTCTTTCTTGACGCAAGGCTGCGCCCAGGGCATTGAGGCACAGGGACAAACTGTGCAGCGGAACTGAATCATCAAAATCCAGGCCGAGGCTAAAATCCAGGGTATCCAGGGCGACACCTAACGCCGATTTCATAGAGGGCGTGATCTTATCGGCAGAAACATTTTCACCGCAGACAAAAACATTTCCCGGGGGTAGTTGACGCAGCTGCCGCTCAAAATAATCCAGTGAGCGCTGCAAATCCAACACCAGTGCCTCCTCGGGAATATCGTCGAGCAGGCCGGCGTTATAGGCGATGGAGAATTGGCGAGTGAGGTAAAGATTGCCCTCGCGGTAAATATGTAGCTGCCCGGTACCCTGGGCCAATTTAACCAGGGCGATGCCGCGCCGGCTGTCACAGCAGCTATCCACCAGATTACGCAAAGCCAACTCGCTAATATCGATAGATTGCAGGTTTAAGCGCGCAGCGCGGGCAAACTCTACCAGCGCTTCGATTTGTTTGCGCTGCGCCACGACTGCGTAGGCCATTCGGCTGGCACCGCGGGCGCTGTCTTCGGGCAGCAGTACAGCATCCAACACAGCTTCGCTGATGGGGAACTGCACCAAATCTTTAACTCGCCAGCGCAGGGCTTCGGTCAGCTCCTCTGCTGGCACCTTGGGCGCTTCGCCGAGGAGCATTTGATAATTGCCCGGCGCCATCACCAGATTGCAGGGCACCGTCTGAATACCCAATTTATCCAGGCGACTGGCAAGCAGCTGTGCTGCATCCTGGCCTGCATCCAGAGGCAGAAATTCACAGTGAAGTACGCGAGGCAATTTGCCCGCGGGGCGAAGAATTTGCGCAAAGGCGACGCCCTCGGAGGTAAACTCCACCCCTAGTGACGTATGTTGGGCGCGGGATACGCGCATCAAGTTGAGTATTTTTTCCGCAAGCGGCTTCAAGAGAGCGCCCCCAGGTTTTGCGACCCGTTCTGATTGGCGATAAAAAAACGAAGGTTGCCGAACCGGAATCGGCAGGCATCTAATAACTCTTGCTTATAATTAGCCGAGCAAACATAACGTTTACAAAGAACATAGCCTAAAAAGGTAAAAAAACCAAATGTTTCATATAGTTCTATTTGAACCCGAAATTCCGCCCAATACCGGCAACATCATTCGTCTGGCAGCCAACACCGGTTGCCAGCTGCATTTAATTGAACCCCTGGGTTTTAAACTGGATGAAAAAAGCGTGACGCGCGCGGGTATGGACTATGCCGAAACGCAAAACCTGCGCCTGCACAGTAGCTGGGAGGCGTTTTTGGCCAGCGAACAGCCGCAGCGCATTTTTGCCCTGAGCACCAAGGGCACTGCCACCCACAGCGAGGCCAGCTTTAACGCCGGAGACTACTTATTGTTCGGCCCCGAATCCCGCGGCCTGCCCGCCGCTATTCGCGAATCCCTGCCCCAGGCTCAGGTGCTGCGCATCCCCATGGCCGCCAACAGCCGCAGCATGAATCTGTCCAATGCGGTGGCGGTAATGGTTTATGAAGCCTGGCGGCAATTGGGGTATGCTGGCGCCCTTCCTCATTGAGGCTTAGTCTTGATCCATTCTCATTGATAAACAGACGTGGAAACCCCATGAGCAAAGTACAAATTTTAGTCGGCAGCGTTTATGGCGGCGCCGAGCAGGTGGCCGAATTGGCCGCAGAGCAGCTGCGCAACCAGGGCCATGAGGTTGAAATTAATACCTATGCCCGGCCACAGGATTTAGTGCGCGATGCCAACGAAGTATTTTTACTCTGCCACTCCAATACCGGCTCTGGCGAACTGCCCGACAACCTCCAGCCGGTGTTTTTGCATTTAACCCGCGACTACCCGCGCCTGGCCGGGCGCCGCTATGGGGTGATCAACCTGGCCGACAGCTCCTACACCACCTTTAACGAAGCTGGGGTAATGCTTGATGCCGCCTTTGCCGACCTGGGCGCCCAGCGCATTGGCGAACCCCTGATAATAGATGCCATGAATGGCGATGACCCCGCCAGCCTCACCCGCGATTGGATAGCCGCCTGGGGCCAGCAGATTTAATTTTTTAATGCAGTATTTGTTATGAGCGAAACCAAAACCATCGGCCTGTTTTACGGCAGTTCCACCTGTTACACCGAAATGGCCAGCGAAAAAATTCGCCAGCAAATCGGCGAAGAGCTGGTGGATATTTTCAACATTGCCGATACCCCTATGGTGCAGGCGGAATTTTACGACTACCTGCTGTTTGGCATTCCCACCTGGGACTATGGCGAACTGCAGGAGCACTGGGAGGAAATTTGGGACGACCTGGACCAGATAAATCTTGCCGGTAAAAAATTCGCCATTTTTGGCCTGGGCGATCAGGTGGGCTACCCCGAGTGGTTCCTCGATGCCATGGGCTACCTCCATTCTAAACTGGTGCACCGCGGCGGCCTGCCCTGCGGCTACTGGCCGCGCACCGGTTACGAGTTTGAAGCTTCCAAAGCGCTTACGCCCGATGGCGAATATTTTGTCGGTCTGGCGCTGGATGAAGAGAATGAATTTGATTTAAGCGAAGCGCGCATCCAGCAGTGGTGTACCCAGGTGCTGAATGAGTTTGGCTTGTGATAGATAGCCCTGTGACTCCAAACAATAGCGATCAAGTTAAAAACGCGCAGCTGGACTGGGATGAAAATGGCCAGCCGCTGTCAGCGGAATTTGGCGATGTCTATTTCTCCCGCGCCAATGGCCTGGAGGAAACCCGCCATGTGTTTTTGCAACACAACCAGCTGCAGGCCCGCTGGCAATCATTAAACGCAGGCGAGGTTTTCACCATAGCCGAAACCGGTTTTGGTTCAGGCCTGAATTTTTTAGCCGCCTGGCAGCTGTGGCAACAAGTCGCTCCCGCCGATGCCATTTTACATTTTGTCAGCGTCGAATTATTCCCCCTGCGCAAGGCCGACCTTAGCCGCGCACTTGCGCTCTGGCCAGAATTAAGTGAATTTTCAACGCAGCTAATTGAGCAGTATCCGGTCATAGTCGACAAAGGCTTTCAGCGCCTCAGCTTGTTAAATGGCCGCATCAAACTCACGCTGATTATCGATGATGCCGCCCAGGGCTTTAGCCAATTGCTGGGCAGTGCTCACCCGGATTTTGCCCGCAACTGTGCCTTAGTAGATGCCTGGTTTCTCGACGGTTTTG
>CBIMZH010000099.1:0-8153 GCA_966248255.1 uncultured Cellvibrio sp. | reverse complement strand
ATCTATCGACCAGGAGTCCATGGCATCGCCAATTTGGGCGCGCAGACTGCCAGTGCGCAATACGTCCAGCCCATTGTCAGCCGGGCCGACAAGGTCACCAGTAATTTTTAGCAGCGAGCCCTGGCCCTTTGGCCTGGGATTGAGCTGCAGAGCCACGCCCTGAACCTGGCTTTGCAGCAACTTGGCCGAACTGACACTGGCGCGAACATCGGCGTTGCTCACCAGCAGCCGGCCCTGCAGATCGGTCAGCTCAGGCCAGCCCTCGGCATAGTCCAGCTTGCTCTTTTCCAAATCCAGGTAGAGGTCAAAACTGCGCGAGTGCGGGTCTTTATTGATGAGCGAGGCGCGGTAGACAAAACCGGCCTGTCGCGCCACTCCCGGGTTGTCCGGACCAACGCTCTGCTGCAGCCAATTGTGCAGCGAATCAGGTACCAGTGCCGGCAGATATTTTTGATACTGACTGGCATTCAGCTGAGTGCCGCCCAGCAGCAAATAGAGTTCAACGTCCGCAGTGTGGGGCTTCCAGGGCATAGTCACCCACATATAGCCTTTAACATGCTCCTGGCCCTGGGCGAATTCCAGGGCGCCACTGTTGATATATACCTGATTGTGCTCTGGATCCAGATGCCAGGCGACCTGACCTTTAGCGCTGTCAAAGGCCATAGGCTGGGCATAACTGGGTTGAAACTGCAGGCTAAAGCCCTGGCCCGAGTCCAGGTTGACCAAGCCTTTATACATACTGGCTTCGACATAGCCGCTCAGTTGGCGCAGGCGAGGCACACCGTGCCAGGCATCCACCGCCACCTGCTCAATATTGGCTTTAAGCTGCCAATCTTTGGGGGACTGCAAGGGCAAACTCAACAGCAGGTGACTGAGTTTGCCGCGCGGCGCCAGAGTGGCCAAAACTTCCTGCAACTTGCCCTGCCCCAAGGCGCCGGAATCCTGCAGCAGCGCCGATAAGCGCTCCAGATCCAGGCTATCCATACGAATACTCAGTGGCGGGCGAAGCGCGCTACCCGATGCGCCAGCATTGGCTGCCTGGGTTAAGGCGGGCGAGCTTATCGCAAGGTTCAGGTCAGCCAGGCTGTGCTCACCCAATTGCGCACCCAGCTGCTGCAAGCCCAGGTTCCAACTGCCATCGTAATGCCAGCTGCCGCTAAGCTGGGATTTAAAGCCGTCCAGACGCACCTGGTGACTGGCGACTGGCAGAAATAAATGCTCCAGGCCCAGATCGCCAGACAGCTCTACCGACTTGCCATCGGCGCTGGAGGTAAACCAGATATTGGCATTGACCTGGCCTTTACTGGTGAACTGCTCGGGGCTGCTGCCCTGAAGCAAAAATGAACTGACCGCCGCAAAGGGTTCGCTGGTGGGAAAGTGATTAAGCTGTAAATAGCCCTGAGATCTGAATTTTTCTTTGTCGTGGGGATCGCCCTCCCCCTCCAATACCAGATAGACACTGCGCGCCTGCTTGGCGATATCTACCTGCAGCGTCAGGCGATGGAATTTGGGGGTATTTTCAAACAGTAACTGGGGTGCATTTAATGCCAGCTGTTGGCCGTTATTAAAGGCAAAATTCAAGCGGGTCGCCTGAAATTCGATGCGGTTGGAGAGCAGCAACATATCCACCAGGGAGCCGATGCGCACAGCGCTATCGCCACTGGTATTGGTACTTTGCGCGCGCATTTGTGGCAGGCCGCTGATACGCCATTTGCCCTGTTCGCTCTGCACAAAATCCAGGCTGACATCCTTGAGCACCAGGCTGCTCCACACCCAGCGGCGATTGAACAGCGACTCGAGAATATCCAGACGCAGACGCGCCCGCTCCAGTGCAATTATGGGTGTACCCGCCTGATTGCTAATGCTCAGGTCGCGCACATCCAGGCTGGGCTTAAGCCCATCCCAGCTGGCATCTATCTGCCCTATAGCAACCTGGGCGTTGAGCTTTTCCGAGAGGTAGTCAGCAATATCCTGGTTGTAGTCGCCCAGCAAATGGGAAAAGCTGCGCCCTGACTGCACCGCTATCGCCAGGGCGATGAGCAGCGCTGCCAACAGCAGATAAAACCATTTGACTAGATTGCGTAGGGCGCGAGCCATGTCTATCAGTATTCCAACGTCTGTAAAGCCTGAGTGCCGGGCAAATTACACCAGCACTATGTCGTACTGCTCCTGATGAAAAAGCGACTCAACCCTGAACTCAATAGTGCGCTGAATAAATGCCTCCAGATCGGCCACGTAACTGGCCTCTTCATCGAGCAGCCTATCCACCACCAACTGCGAGGCGAGCACCAGAAACTTGTCGTTGTCATAGGTGCGCGCCATGCGCAGGATTTCGCGAAAAATCTCGTGACACACAGTTTCGGCCGATTTGAGCTGACCGCGCCCCTGACACACGGGGCAGGGCTCGCAGAGCAATTGACCAAGGGATTCACGGGTGCGCTTGCGCGCCATTTCCACCAGGCCCAATTCTGAGACACCGGTAATGCGTGTTTTCGCGTGATCTTTTTCCAGCGCCTTCTCCAGGGTGCGCAATACCTGGCGCTGATGCTCCGGGTCCTTCATATCGATAAAATCGAGAATGATGATGCCGCCCAGATTGCGCAGACGCAGCTGGCGTGCAATGGCCGTAGCTGCCTCCAAATTGGTTTTGAAAATTGTCTCTTCCAGGTTGCGATGACCGACAAAAGCGCCGGTATTCACATCCACGGTGGTCATGGCTTCGGTCTGTTCAATAATCAGATAGCCATTGGACTTAAGCGGCACCCGAGGCTCAAGTGCGCGGCGGATTTCCTCTTCCACACCGTACAAATCCAGCAGCGGCCGGTCGCCGCTGTAAAGCTCAATCAACTCCACCAGTTGCGGCGCGTACTTGCCGGCAAAGTCCTGCATCTGCTGCCAGGTCAGGCGTGAATCCACGCGCACCCGGTCAATAGGTGCGCGCGCCATATCGCGCAGCGCGCGCAGATAGAGCGGCATATCCCGGTGAAGTTCCGCAGGTACACCTAAAGTTGGCAGTTTTGCACTCAGGTCGGCCCAGAGCTTTTGCAAAAATGGCACATCAGCGACTATCGCCTGTTCATCAGCGCCCTCGGCAACTGTGCGCACAATAAAACCGCCGGGGATCTGCTGCTCCGCGACCACCCGTTCGATGATCTGGCGCAAACGCTCGCGCTCCTGCTCATCGTCGATACGGGTGGATACACCTATATGGTTGCTATTGGGCATATACACCAAGTAGCGCGACGACAGCGTCAAATGGGTAGTCAGGCGCGCGCCCTTGGTGCCTATTGGGTCTTTGGCGACCTGCACCAACAGGGTTTCACCCTCGCGCACCAGGGTGCGTATATCCGGTACCTCGCCGCGGCGCTGCTCGCCTTCGACATATTCCGGCATCATATCCACCGCGTGGATAAAGCCGGTGCGCTCCAGGCCTATATCGACAAAGGCCGCCTGCATGCCCGGCAGCACCCGCACCACCTTGCCGCGATAGACATTGCCGACATAGGTAATGCCCTGGCTGCGCTCCAGGTAAAACTCCTGCACTGCGCCGTTTTCCACCAGGGCGACACGGGTCTCCACCGGGGAGACGTTAATTAAAATCTCTTCGCTCACAAGTCCGTCTCCGGCGTTTGCCACCAGCCGATATTTGCGGCGGCCAGTAGTTCGCAAGTAATTTCCAGGGGCAGGCCAACCACGCCTGAGTAGCTCCCCTGCAGCTCGCGCACGAAAACCGCGCCCAAGCCTTGAATGCCGTAACTGCCCGCCTTGTCGCGCGGCTCACCTGTCTCCCAGTAGGCGCGAATCTCCGCCTCGGTAATGGCGCGAAAGCTCACTTGGGTGATGCTGTAGCGGCAGGCCTGCAGCGCTGGCGTATGTATGGCCACCGCGCTGATCACCTGATGGGTGCGCCCGGACATAGCGCCGAGCATGGCAATGGCATCATCCAGATCGCGAGGCTTTTCCAGTATCTGGTCGTCGAGCAGGCCCAGCGTATCCGCGCCCAAAACGGCAGCCTTAGCGCCCAAAACAGCAAACCCTGCCGCCGCCTTGCTGCGCGCCAGTCGCTGCACATAATCCAGCGCCGCTTCACCCGCGTTGGGAAACTCGGGAACATCTACCCGGACCAAACCGTGAGGCACGCCAATTTGCGCCAACAGCTCGCGCCGGCGCGGTGACTGGGAGGCCAGGTAAAGCGGAAACTCAGTTGTGGACATGGTAGCGCCGACAGAGTGAATCCATGCTTAATTGCACAATCGGCCAAATAAATGCACTGGTAATCGCGGGATAAAGGAAAGACAAACCAGAGAGCTGACGCCCCGCCATGCCCTGCACCCAGTTATCGGTAAGCTGGGCTATGCCCACCAGCACAAAGACCCAACCCGACTGTTTCCACAGGGGAAAGTTGCGCACCCGCTGGTAAGAGAGAATCGACAGATAAGAGACAATCAATATACCCAGGCCGTGCTCGCCAAAGGGCACACCTTCCAGCAGATCCTGAAACAGACCCACCAGCGCCATAAAAATCAAACTGGTGGTCAGCGGGTTGAGCATCATCCAAAAAATAGCCACCAGCAAAACAAACTCAGGCCGCCACCAGCGCCAATCAAAGGGCAAGGGATATACGGATAGCACCTGGGCAACCAGAAAGCTGGTACCCATCAGCAGCCACAGACTGAGGCGCGAGGCAAACATCAGTGACCAGCTCCCGCCTTGGCGGAATTGACACCAGAGGCATCGGTGGGAGCCAGGTTGCCCGGCAGCAGGTTGCGCTCGCGGTTTTCAAATACCAGCAACAGGTGACGGCTGCGATCCAGGCGCGCCATTGGCTTGGCCGTTACCGTCAGGAAAGCCTTGCCCGGGTCGCGAATGACCTTGTCCACCTCTGCCACCGGATAGCCGACCGGAAAGCGCTCGCCCAAACCGGAACTCACCAGCAGGTCGCCTTCGCGAATATCGGTGTTGGTGGAGACATGTCGCAAGCTCAGGCGATTGAGATCACCTGTACCCTCGGCAATGGCGCGCACGCCATTGCGATTAACCTGCACAGGGATAGCGTGGGTAGAGTCGGAAATCAGCAAAACGGTACTGCTCTCGTCGCTCACCTCCACCACTTGGCCCATCAAACCAAAGGCGTCCAGCACCGGCTGACCGAGAAACACTCCGGCCTTGCTGCCGCGGTTAATAATCACCTTGTGACTGAGCGGGTTGGGCGACACGCCGATCAACTCGGCAATTAGCACCGAATCCTGCAGCACTTCGCTTGCGTTAAGCAGCTGGCGCAGGCGCACGTTTTCGGCGGCCAAAGCAGCCATCTGCTGCAACTTGCGCTGGTGAATTAACAGCTCGGTTTTAAGAATTTCGTTTTCAGCAATCAGATCCGTGCGCGAGACAAATATCTCTTTGCGCCAATCGTTAACACGGGTTGGCACATCGGTGAGCTGGTAAAAGGGGGTAATCAGGAACGACAGCTTCTGCCGCAGCGGCTCGAGTGTCTTGCTGTAAAGGCTGGCAACCACCAGGCCCATCATAATAAAGATGAGCACAAAGGCACGACCTGTGGCAGAGGAGCCTTTGGAAAATAGCGGTTTAATGGTGTTATCTCCCGTCGATTCGAGCAGCTGCCAACCACTTGGCTAACAGCTGCCTGAATTAAGTTAAGACGACAGCAGATCTATATTGCGCTTGTCGCTCATCTCCAGCGCCATACCGCCACCGCGGGCCACACAGGTCAGTGGGTCATCGGCAACGATAAAGGGCAGACCAGTTTCATTGGACAACAGACGGTCGATATCGCGCAGCAGCGCGCCGCCGCCGGTCAATACCACACCGCTCTCGGCGATATCAGAGGCCAGTTCTGGTGGTGACTGCTCCAGCGCGCTCTTAACCGCCTGCACAATACCCGCCAGCGGATCTTGCAGGGCTTCAAGGATTTCATCGCTGGACAGAGTGAAGCTGCGCGGTACACCTTCCGCCAGGTTGCGGCCGCGCACATCAATTTCACGAATTTCGCTGCCGGCAAAGGCGCAGCCGATTTCCTGCTTGATACGCTCAGCGGTGGCATCGCCAATCACGCTGCCGTAGTTGCGGCGCACATAGTTGACAATGGCTTCGTCGAAGCGGTCGCCGCCAATGCGTACAGAATCTGAGTAAACCACGCCATTGAGAGAGATAACGGCAATCTCGGTGGTACCACCGCCGATATCCACCACCATGGAACCGCTGGCTTCGGACACTTTTAAACCGGCACCAATGGCCGCCGCCATAGGCTCTTCAATCAGGCGCACTTCGCGCGCACCAGCGCCCAGAGCAGATTCGCGAATCGCGCGCTTTTCCACCTCGGTGGACAGACAGGGAACACTGATAAGCACGCGGGGAGATGGGTTAAACCAGGAATTTTCGTGCACCTTGCGAATAAAATGCTGGAGCATTTTTTCGGTTACCTGGAAGTCGGCAATCACACCGTCTTTTAATGGGCGAATTGCAGTGATATTGCCAGGGGTACGACCGAGCATACGCTTGGCCTCAACGCCCACGGCTTCCACTATTTTGGTGCCGTTGTGGTGGCGAATGGCAACCACTGAGGGTTCATTGAGTACTATGCCGCGACCGCGCACATAGATAAGAGTGTTAGCTGTACCCAGGTCGATGGAGAGGTCGTTGGAGAAAGCTCCACGCAGAAGTTTTAACATGACGAAACCGAGCCTTATGAAACTGTTTGAAAACTGTTTTTGTATGAAATTCTGAGCCTGGGGCCTTAACTCTCGTCCTGAAGTTGGCTCACCCCTGTAGATGGCGAATCTGCGTACTAGGTTACGCGGGCAATAGCCGTTCCCTGAAGTGCTGCGCAAGCTATTTAGCTGGCTGCGCGAGACTTTTACCACGCAGCCGGTAAAAAGTTCCTGCGTGGCTTTGAAGCGCAGCAGTATAAGTGAATTTTTTGGTTTTATCTGAGGTAAATCACGAGCTTAGTGCAAATTTCTACGATTTTTTCTTAACTTGGACGAGTTTTTCTCGGCACCGCCAAGTGCCAGAGCACAAGTGCGGCAAACTATGGTAACTTTAGCGCCCATTTTTGTGCGGATTAACACTCAATCGCCGCGGCTTTGTGTCGCGACACTGCAATTCCGGAGTCACTCCCCCATGGCCGTTAACTCAGCTGACATAGCCAAGCTTGCCCATTTGGCGCGTATCGCCATTAACGAAGAGGCAGCAACCCAGGTAGCCACCAGTATCTCTGAGGTGCTCGCCCTGGTAGATCAACTGCAAGCCGTTGATACAAAAGATGTTTTACCTATGGCCCACCCAATGGATGCAGTGCAGAAGCTGCGTCCGGATGTGGTTAGCGAAAGCAATCAGCGCGAGCAGTTCCAGCAAATTGCCCCCGCAACCGAAAGTGGGCTCTATCTGGTGCCCCAGGTAATCGAGTAACCCGGCGCCCAAGCGCAGCACAACGACCGCCGCAGAATCGTCGCCCCAGAATTGATGACACATTCGCCACTTAAACCCCAGGCGAATGACTGATCAGGAAATTGCCGAATGCATAAATACACTATTGCCCAGCTGGTAAAAGGCCTGCAAAACAAGGACTTTTCCAGTGTGGAGCTGACCCAGCACTACCTCGAGCGCATTGCGCGTCTCGATGGCGCTTACAACTCTTATATTACTGTGACTGGCGATATCGCCCTGCAACAGGCAGCGGCCGCCGACCAGCGCCTGGCTGCCGGCAGCGCCCCCGCACTTTGCGGTGTGCCCATCGCCCACAAGGATATTTTTTGTACTACCGGCGTACGCACCTCCTGTGCATCCAAAATGCTGGACAAGTTCATCGCCCCCTACAACGCCACCATCGTAGAGAACTATCTCCAGGCTGGCACAGTGATGCTGGGCAAAACCAATATGGACGAGTTCGCCATGGGCTCTTCTAACGAGACTAGCTGGTACGGCCCGGTGAAAAACCCCTGGGCGATTGACTCAGTACCCGGCGGCTCCTCCGGTGGCTCGGCTGCCGCTGTGGCCGCGCAACTGGCTCCCGCCTCTACCGCTTCGGATACCGGTGGCTCGATTCGCCAGCCTGCCGCCTTTTGCGGCCTGACCGGCATCAAGCCCACCTATGGCCGCGTATCCCGCTGGGGCATGATCGCCTACGCCTCCAG
>CBIMZH010000098.1:0-8156 GCA_966248255.1 uncultured Cellvibrio sp. | reverse complement strand
GGTTGGTGGCAGG
This sequence comes from uncultured Cellvibrio sp., assembly GCA_966248255.1. Lineage (GTDB taxonomy): Bacteria > Pseudomonadota > Gammaproteobacteria > Pseudomonadales > Cellvibrionaceae > Cellvibrio. Next base: position 8,143 of record CBIMZH010000098.1, on the reverse strand, counting down.
GTGCTTGACTTGGGCACCTGCAGTGGCTGTCAGGCGATAGCCCTGGCCAAGCTGGGTTACGAGGTGGTGGGTACTGATATTTCCGAAACCGCATTGCAAAAAGCTGAGGTTGCAGCCGCAAGAGCTGGTTTGACCAATATTAAATTTTTGCTGGACGATATTACTCGCTCCAAGCTCGAGCCTCATCAGTTTGATTTGGTTTTAGATAGAGGCTGTTTTCATTCCATTTGTTGTTTTGCGGGTGTTGAATATGTGCAGCAGGTGCGCAAGTTATTAAAGCCCTCGGGAATATTGCTGCTTAAAACTATGAGTGATCAGGAGCGGCGCTTTGTTGAATACAACCAAATTGGCAATCAAAAAATTCCTATGCCTTATCATTTTTCACCTGTGCAAATTACTCAGTCATTGGGTGATTTTTTTGAAATAATAAAAATTGAAGAAAGTTATTTTTTTAGCCGTGTTACCACCCCCCCAGCAAAGGCCTATTTAAGTTTGCTCTCGCCCAGACAGGAATAAAATCTCGCACAAAATTTGTGTAAATAGCTTTTTTGTTGAGCCTGTTGGCAAAAATTTAAAAATTAATTGACAGCGCTGTCAATTATGCCTAAAGTGTAATCGTTGATTGAATGTTGGCCTCGGCTCTGCAATGTAGAGTCTGTGGTTTTGGTCTCTCACCGTCGATGTCTGGTTGATGCATCGACGTCTCCCTCTTGCCTTCCGGGGATTCTTCGGAAGGCTTTTTTTTGCCCCTACAAAACCTAACCACTGTTATTGGCTAAAACGCGAGCATTAATTGCTGGCGACTAGGTTATTTGGGCGTTAACTGGCATAATCGTCGCCCCCAAATTTGAGGCTGCGCCTAGGGTATTTGGCGGGTGAGGGCAGATGCTTCCAACCCACTGTGATATTGGCTCCAGGCGCGCAAACCCTTGTCCTTAGAGGATCAACATGCAACCACAAGTCAAGCCTAGCAATCCTAACTTCTCCTCTGGCCCTTGCAGCAAGCGTCCTGGCTATAGCCTGGATCAGCTGGATATCTCTACGCTGGGTCGCTCACATCGCTCCACTATAGGTAAGGCTGCTTTGCAGCGCGCCTGCGAAGATACCGCTGAGCTGCTGGGTTTGCCCGAAGGTTATCGCGTAGGTGTGGTACCCGGCTCGGATACCGGTGCAGTGGAAATGGCGCTCTGGTCGCTGTTGGGTGCGCGCGGTGTGGATATTCTGCAATGGGAATCTTTCGGTAAAGGCTGGTTGTCCGACGCCACCAAAGAGCTGAAGCTGCAGGTTAATGCCCATGAGGCCGACTATGGCCTGCTGCCAGACCTGAGCAAAGTGAATTTTGACAATGACGTGGTGTTCACCTGGAACGGTACTACCTCTGGCGTGAAAGTGCCCAACGGCGACTGGATTCCAGCGGACCGCGCCGGTCTGACCATTTGTGATGCTACCTCTGCGGTATTTGCGATGGAGATGCCCTGGGATAAGTTGGACGTAATTACCTTCAGCTGGCAGAAAGTGCTGGGCGGTGAAGGTGCCCACGGTATGCTGATCCTCAGCCCGCGCGCAGTTGAGCGTCTGGAGACCTACAAGCCCTCCTGGCCAATGCCCAAACTGTTTCGCATGACCAGCGGTGGCAAGCTGCAAGAGGGTATCTTTAAGGGTGACACCATCAATACCCCATCTATGCTGGCCGTAGCCGATTATCTGGATGCGCTGGATTGGGTGCGTGCAATCGGTGGTGTGGCCGCGTCTATCGCGCGCTCCAACGCCAACCTGGCGGTACTGGAGAAATTTGTAGCCGCCAATGACTGGATCAGTTTCCTGCCACAAGTGGAAGCTACCCGCTCTAACACCAGCGTTTGCTTTACCCTCAAGGCGACGCCAGATCAGGTAAAAACCATGATCAAACTGCTGGATAAAGAAGGCGTAGCCTATGACATAGGTGCTTACCGCGATGCTCCTCCAGGCCTGCGTATCTGGTGTGGTGCCACCGTGGAAGCTGCTGATCTTGAAGCGCTTTGTCCCTGGTTGGTATGGGCCTACCAGCAAGCTACAGCCGCCTAATCGCTGTAATTTATTCAAAGGGCTGTGATAATCACGGCCCTTTTTGTTTTAACCCTGCCAGATATTTAGTGGTTTTCGCGACGAGTCTTTGAATTTTTTGGACTTGTCCCCATATGGTTTTTGGAACTTAGCCCCGCGCCTATCTAGCTTCGTGCCTAGGACAAAAAGAGAGGGGCAACTCAGAGGAAATCCCTATGTTTAAAATTAAGACCTACAACACCATTTCCGTAAAAGGCCTCAATCGCTTTGCCCGCGAAAAATATGAAGTGGCAAGCGATATTGGCAGCCCTGACGCCTATATTCTGCGTAGCCACAAACTGCACGGCGAGCCACTGCCCGAGTCGGTAAAAGCCGTAGCCCGCGCCGGCGCCGGCACCAACAATGTGCCTGTTGAGGAATACACCAAAAAAGGTGTGGTGGTATTTAACTCCCCTGGCGCCAATGCCAATGCGGTAAAAGAGCTGGTGCTGGCCGGTATGCTGCTGGGCTCGCGCGGCATACTGCCGGGTATGGAATATGTGCAAACTCTGACGCACATGACTGACGCCGATGAAATGTCCAAGTTGCTGGAAAAAGAGAAGTCCAACTTTGCCGGTTTTGAATTGGCGGGCAAAACTCTGGGTATTGTTGGTCTGGGCGCGATTGGCTCCTTGATTGCCGACGCTGCTTTGGCCCTGGGTATGAATGTGGTGGGTTTTGACCCGGCGCTCTCGGTAGAAGCCGCCTGGCGTTTGCCCTCCCAGGTTGGCCGTATGGAAAACCTGCAGTCGCTGCTGGCGCGTTCCGATTACATCACTCTACATGTGCCTGCTATTCCGCAAACCAAGCATTTGATTAATGCCGACACACTGAAGGTCGTTAAAAAGGGTGCGACTCTACTCAACTTTGCACGCGAAGCGATTGTCGATGCTCACGCGGTAGTTGCCAGCCTGGACGCTGGCCACCTGGGCAAATACATTTGCGATTTCCCCGAGCCCATCCTGCTTAACCGCAAAAATGTATACGCTATGCCCCACATAGGCGCCAGCACCGAAGAGGCCGAAGAAAACTGCGCGATTATGGCGGCTGATCAACTGATGGATTACCTGGAATACGGCAACATCAAAAACTCGGTTAACTTCCCTGCGGTGTCTATGGATCGCACCGCCAATATTGGCGCGCGCATTACCTTCTCCAACCAGAATGTCTCCGGCGTGTTGGGGCATGTACTGTCGCTTCTGGCTGATCATCAGGTTAACGTGGCAGATATGGTTAACAAGAGCCGCGGCGATGTCGCCTACAACATTATTGATGTTGAGCAGGCGCCAAGTGCGGAGGTGATTGCCAAGTTGGCCGCGGTAGAGCATGTTATTGCGGTGCGTGTTATCTAATCAGTAAAAAAGGGGGCAGGATGTACAAACTGGTATTTTTTGTCCCCGAAACCCATCTTGAAGCAGTCAAAGCTGCTGTCTTTACTGCCGGTGCAGGGCGCATAGGTAACTATGACTCCTGCTGTTGGCAATCTCTCGGGCAGGGCCAGTTCAAGCCTTTGTCGGGGAGTAATCCCTTTCTTGGTCGCCAGGGGCAGCTGTGTCAGGTCGCGGAATATCGCGTCGAAATGGTCTGTGCCGATGACTGCCTGCAAACTGCAGTGGCGGCACTGCGCAAGGCCCATCCCTACGAAGAGCCGGCATTTGATGTTTGGCGCTTGGCCGAGGTCTAGGTGGCTAATCTGTTCGCATCCCTGAGCAATCAGCTGTTACCTCTGGCTCAGCCGCAAGATACTGAGCTGCAGGGGCAGGCGGCGGTGATTGTTCTGCTTTCCCTGGGGGCGGAGCCGAGCATACTTTATACCCAGAGGTCTTCGCGTTTGCGCCATCATCCGGGCGAAGTCAGTTTTCCCGGTGGTATGTGGGAGCCGGGCGATACCAGTCTGGCCGCTACCGCAGTGCGGGAAATGGAAGAGGAAATTGGCTTGCCTGCCTGCGCCATACAATTAATTGGCCGCTTGGAGCGGGGGCAGACTCGCGCCGGCACTCTGGTAACGCCGTTTGTTGCCAGCTTCGATAGTGCCTGGCCGCTAGCGCCTAACCTAGCCGAGCTGGACAGCATTTTTCATGTGCCGCTGAAAAGTTTTTTTGGCGAGATCCCGCAGCAGCTGGACCATTTTGAGCATGGCGGCAGGCGCTATCAATTGCCGGCCTACCAGTATCAGGGCTACAGAATTTGGGGCTTTACTGCCGCGGTAACCGCGCGATTTTTGCGACTCGTTGAACAGCTGGAAGCAAAAAATTTGACTTAAGTGTTCCTTCTGCCAAGATTATGCCCCCCAGGGCAGGTGAAGGCGCGTAGGTTTTGCCAGTGCTTCTGCTGCCAATAAAGCACCTTTGGGTGGTTTATCTGGAGAGATTAATCTGCCCCTAGATTTCGATTAAGGCATTTAAGGATGAGTTCATATCAAACGCCATTACGCGATATAGAGTTCGCACTGTTCGAGCTCTTGAATTATTCGCAGCGTTGCCAGGCACTGGGCATAAGTCAATTGGATCGAGACCTGGCCACTGCCTTTTTGCAGGAGGCTGGCCGCTTTGCCGACACCCAGCTGGCGCCACTAAATGCTATAGGTGATCGCCAGGGCTGTAATCTGGAGCAGGGCAAGGTCACCACCCCTCCCGGATACCGCGCCGCTTATGAGCAGTATTGCGCCATGGGCTGGGCCGGTCTCTGTCGTTCAGTCACCTTTGGTGGTCAGGGTTTACCTCAGTCCCTCGGTATAGTCATCAGCGAAATTCTTGGCACTCCCTGCTGGTCCTGGGGGATGTATACCGGCCTGTCCCAGGGCGCCATGCACACCCTGGAAACCCATGGCAGCGAAGAGCAAAAACGCATCTTTCTTCCCCATCTGATTTCCGGCCGCTGGACCGGCACCATGTGCTTGACCGAAGCTCAGGCGGGCAGTGACCTGGGGCTGATAAGCACCCGTGCCGAGCCCAGCGCAGATGGCAGTTACCGTCTCAGTGGGCGCAAAATCTTTATCTCCTCCGGCGATCACGATCTCGCAGAAAATATTGTCCATATTGTGCTCGCCCGAATTCTGGGCGCGCCTTCCGGTTCGCGCGGGGTTTCCGCTTTTATTGTGCCCAAGATTTTGCCGGCGGCCAGCGGCGCGCCTGGGCAGGGCGCCAGCCTGGGCGAGCACAATAATGTCAGCTGCACCCGCCTGGAGGAAAAACTGGGCATTCACGGCAATGCCACCTGCGAACTGGTGTTTGATCAGGCCCAGGGCTGGCTACTTGGCAGTGCCCACCAGGGGCTGAGCCAAATGTTTACCTTTATGAATCTGGCGCGCATTGGCGCCGGAATTCAGGGCGTGGCTCACGCTGAACTGGGCTACCAGCTGGCGCGCGATTACGCCCGCCAGCGGCTGCAAATGCGAGCGCTTAGTGGGCCGCAAAATCTTCATGGCGAGGCTGATCCAATTATTGTTCATCCCGATGTCCGGCGGATGTTGCTAACGCAAAAGGTAATTGGCGAAGGCCTGCGTATGCTCACCTATGACGCCGCTATAACTTTGGATGAGGCGGCTTTGGCTAAAGGCCAACAGGTTCAGCTGCTCGGCTTTCTAACGCCCATAGTCAAGGCCTTTAGTACCGAGTTGGGCTTTGAGTCTGCCAATCTGGCACTGCAATGTTTTGGTGGCCACGGTTATATCCGCGAATGGGGTGTTGAACAGAATTTGCGCGACTGCCGTATCGCTAGCCTCTATGAAGGAACCACGGGAATACAGGCGCTGGATCTGGTGGCGCGCAAACTGATTGGCGATGCTGGCGCTGCCCAATCATTGCTAATGGCGCAGGTCGCGCAGTTTTGCGAGGCCAATGTGCAAGATACGGAGCTCAGCAGTTATATCCAGCCGCAGTTGGCGTTGTTGCGCCAATGGTGGGAACTCAGCCAAATGCTGATGCAAAAATCAGCTGTTGATGCTGATGAAATAGGTGCCGCAGCGGTAGATTATCTGATGTATTCGGGCTATCTTTTGTTGGCGCACTACTGGGCAAGAGCAGCAAAGCTGGCCCAGCAGCGGCTTCAAGCTGCTGATCCGGAAGCTAATTTTTATCGCGCCAAATTGGCTTCTGCAAATTTCTACTTTGCCCGCATACTACCGCGCGCACAGACCCACGCTCAGCTCGTAAGCGCGGGGGCTGACAGCCTGATGAACCTGGCAGCTGACGATTTTTAGAAAACAGAATAACAATTGGAGTGTCATTTAGATGTCCTTGAGTTACGACAGAACCATCGCAGAAGTATTCGCTGAGTCCTGTGCCCAATTCGCGGATAGCCCGGCATTTACCTGCATGGGGCGGACCCTGAGTTACCGGGAGCTGGATCGTCTCTCCGGACAATTTGCTGCCTACTTACAGCAGCACACCAGCCTCAAGCCGGGCGACCGTATTGCTGTGCAGCTGCCCAATATATTGCAGTATCCAGTTACCGTTTTTGGCGCATTGCGCGCCGGCCTGATTGTGGTCAATACCAACCCGCTGTATACCGCCCATGAAATCAAACATCAGCTGGAGGATTCAGGGGCAAAGTTGTTGGTGGTGCTAGCCAATATCGCCCATAACGCGGCGAGTATTATTGCCGAAACCCAGGTTGAGCAGGTGATAGTGACTGAGCTGGCCGATTTGCACTCGCCGTTAAAAGGTTTGCTGATCAATTCGGTGGTTAAGTATGTAAAAAAAATGGTGCCGGACTACCATTTCCCCAAGCAGATTTGTTTTAAATCTGCCTTGCGTAAGGCGCGCCAGCCCTGGCAGCCAGTGGTTGCCCAGCCTGAAGATGTGGCGGTGCTGCAATACACAGGTGGCACTACCGGGGTGGCCAAGGGCGCCATGCTTAGCAATCGCAATCTGGTGGCGAACATGCTGCAGTTAAACAATCACATGCGCGATGTCTTTCGTCGCCAGCAGGATTTGTTTGTCGCGCCCTTGCCGCTCTACCACATTTACTCTTTCACTATTCACTGCACTTGCGCGCTCTACCTGGGCAATCACAATTTGCTCATTCCCAACCCGCGCGATATCCCCGGTTTTGTTAAAACACTTAAGACAGTGCCCTTTACCCTGTTTGTGGGCCTAAATACTTTGTTTAACGCGCTGCTGCGCAATCGCGAATTTCGCGAATTGGATTTCAGTCACCTGCGCCTCACTTCCTCGGGCGGTATGCCGTTGACCGCAGAAACCGCCAAACAGTGGATGGAACTTACTCACGCGCCTATGAGTGAAGGCTATGGCTTAACCGAAACCTCCCCCGTAGTTTGTGTAAACCCGGTGCCTGATGCCCAGCAGGGTACCGTGGGCATTCCCATGATAGACACAGATTTAAAAGTGATAGATGACGATGGGCTGCAGCAGGAGACCGGGCACCCGGGCGAGCTTTGCGTGCGCGGCCCGCAAGTGATGAAGGGCTACTGGCAGCGCCCTGAGGCAACCGCCGAAGTATTGGATGCTGATGGCTGGTTTAAAACCGGTGATATCGCCATTATTCAGGCGGATGGTTTTGTCAAAATTGTCGATCGCAAAAAAGACATGATCAACGTCTCCGGCTTTAAGGTCTTCCCGAATGAAGTGGAAGATATTCTCTGCAGTCACCCGGATATTATCGAGGCGGCGGTTATTGGTCTGCCCGATGGCGAGGGTAGTGAGCGAGTTAAAGCCTATATAGTGACGACCAATGACCAGCTTACGGCCGATCAGGTGCGCCGCTATGCGCGTGAACAGCTGACGGCCTACAAGGTGCCTCACCTGATTGAGTTTCGCAAAGAACTGCCCAAAACCAATGTGGGCAAAATATTGCGCCGCGAACTGCGCGCGCAGGAGCTGGCTGCTGCAAAAGCCTGAACCACTCGGCTTTAGCGCGATTAGATTAAGGAGTTTTTATGTTCGGTAATTCCGTCGTTATTTTTGTGGTGCTCGCGGTGGTGCTGGCGCTGCTGATGGTCAAGAGCGTGCCCCAGGGACAAATCTGGACAGTGGAGCGCTTTGGTAAATTCACCCGCTTACTGAGTCCGGGCCTCAATATCATCATTCCTTTTTTTGAT
>CBIMZH010000097.1:0-8179 GCA_966248255.1 uncultured Cellvibrio sp. | reverse complement strand
TGGGGTATTACCAGAACCATCTGGCTGAATTTCATAGAACACGCTTTGCGCATAGGAGAGATCAGCTACACCTACACTGGCAACATACTCTTCCCAGGCGTTATCGTATTTGGAGCGGTTATACTGGAAAGTAGCAACCAAAGTGTCATCGTTGTTCTTCCATTGCGCAGCCATGGCAATACCATTGCGTTCCCGCTCATATATGTTATCGCGGAAGGAAACAGATGCAGGAATGTATACCAACGAATCGGCACCGCTATTATTCAGGCTTGTACCATCAGCACCCGCATCTACATCATAGATATCCAGGAAGCGGTTCATACGATAAAGCTGGTTGCCCTGGGAGCGAGTGGTCACTTCTGAGTGAGCATAGTTAATTAAGAAGCCCCACTCACCTACCGCCGAATCCCAGCGATTGCTGTATAGCGCAGAAAATTCTGGGGTTACATCTTCCGACAAGTCACCATAGTTTGCACTTGCGTTGACTACAAACATTTGACCATCCTGATCGAATGGAACGCGGGTGCGCATATTTACGCTACCAGCAATACCACCTTCAATCAGATCGGCTGTTTGGTTTTTGTAGGTGTCCACGCCCGCCATCAACTCGGGAGACACATCACCCCAGCTAAGTCCGCGAGAAGAGTTCGCACTGAAAGAGTCGCGACCGTTGAACTCGGTTCTTACCTGGTTCAAGCCGCGCACGATTACTGCAGAAGGTTCAGCAGAGAAGTGAGCAGTATCACTAGATGCAGCAAAACGGTTTACGGTAATACCTGCCACACGCTGCAAGGCTTCTGCGACAGATTTATCAGGGAATGCCCCCATATCATCGGCAGTAATGGAATCGACAACAGTGGCTGATTCGCGTTTGATGTCCTGCGCTGTACCCAGCGCTTGGCGCATACCGGTAACTAGTACTTCTTCAACCTCTCCGTTTTTTTTATCCTTCGCATCATCACCTGCATCCTGCGCAAAGCCTGGCGCTGCCATAGCCATTACACACATTGCAAGAAGGGAACGTTTGAAGGTGACGCCTTGTTTTTGATGTAGATGAGACTTCGATAGCTTCGAACTCATGGCCAACCCCTTGTTTAACATTATGATTAAGGTTTTTTTGTTAAGGCCAGAATAAAAAGTTTGCTTGAACTGACATTAGCCAACTTGTTTACAAGTAGACCTTAACGCCAGAATCCTATGCCAGCCATGACTTCAGGTCAAGTTGACAATAAGATGCAAAAAATACAATTTCCCCGTTTTTAAACATTAAATTGAAGTTTGCAGATAAAAGAAAGCTCACTTTTTTATATTTAAAAACTAAGTTTTTTTCGTGAAACCGATTACACTTGCGAGGAAATTTAGGTGTTCATCCCTGGATATAAAATACTTATTCTGACTCTCCCGACCATATTAGTTAGGAATGACACCGTTTACTAATTCTAAAAACCCGTTAATGGCACATTTTTTTGTCTAAATAGCGGCAACATTGACAGCGCTATCAACGGAGCAATAAGTCACTTCGTATATAAAAAATTAATATCACCAATAAAAAAGCCCGCACTTGGCGGGCTTTTGGGATCATTAAAATCAGCTTGAAAACGGGTGGCGCAAGACTATGGTCTCAACCCTGTCTGGACCAGTCGAAATAATATCGATTGGCGTTTTTACCAGCTCTTCCAGGCGACTGATATAAGCGCGGGCAGCTGCAGGCAGCTCAGCCAGTGTCTTGGCACCCACAGTTGACTCACTCCAACCGGGCATTTCTTCGTAGATTGGCTCTACACCCGCCCAACCATCAGCGTCATAGGGCATGCCAACCACAGGATTACCTTGAGCATCCTGATAACCTACGCAGATTTTCACCGCTTTAAGACCATCCAACACGTCCAGCTTGGTCAAGCAGATGCCGGTTACACTGTTGATGCGATTTGCGTGACGCACAGCCACGGCATCAAACCAGCCACAGCGACGCTTGCGGCCAGTGGTAGCACCAAATTCATGACCTTTTTCACCCAAATAGGCACCAATTTCACAGTCCAGTTCTGTTGGGAAAGGACCTGAACCTACGCGAGTGGTGTAGGCCTTGGTAATACCCAATACATAATCCAGGTAGAGCGGGCCAAAACCAGAGCCAGTTGCAGTGCCGCCAGCGGTGGTATTAGATGAGGTTACAAAAGGATAGGTACCATGGTCGATATCCAGCAATGAACCCTGGGCACCTTCAAACAGAATGCTTTCGCCCTGCTCGCGCGCCTGATGCAGCAGCTCAGTAACATCGGCCATCATTGGCAGCAGTTCTTTGGCATAGGCTTCACAATCAGCCAACACCTTATCGAAATCTACTTCAGCCACCTTGAAATAACTGGTCAGCACAAAATTGTGGTAGCTGAGGATCTCTTTGAGCTTAACCGCGAAGCTCTTCATGTCCACCAGATCGCCCAAACGCAGACCGCGACGCGCAACCTTGTCTTCGTAGGCTGGGCCAATACCACGACCAGTTGTACCAATTTTGGCATCGCCGCGCGCCAATTCGCGCGCCTGATCCAGCGCCACGTGATAAGGAAGAATCAGTGGACAAGCTGGCGACAAACGCAGACGCTGACGCACCGGCACACCTGTAGCTTCCAGCTCATTCATTTCTTTGAGCAGCGCCTCTGGTGAGAGCACAACGCCATTGCCAATTAAGCAGGTAACGCCATCGCGCAAAATTCCTGAGGGGATCAGGTGCAGAACGGTCTTTTTACCTTCAATGACCAGCGTGTGACCGGCGTTGTGGCCGCCCTGGAAACGGGTTACCAATGAGACCTGATCCGTCAACAAGTCAACAATCTTGCCCTTGCCTTCATCACCCCATTGGGTGCCCAATACCACGACATTCTTACCCATGACTGGTTTAACTCTCTGTGCTAGATGAAAAAACTTTAGATGGACTAAACCAGGCTAATAACCCGGTATTCACCATCAACCAACTTCAATTCGCGGTCGCAATTAAGCTCTGCCATTAGGCCCGCATTGGTAATACTGACTACTCGCTGCCCCTGAGCACGCAACTGCTGAATAGCTTGCCACTGTGCAGGGTCACGATTTTCCACTACAGCTATGGCGCTGGTGGTGGTTTTTGCCAAAAGGCCGATTTTACTTAGCGCGGTAATATCCACCGCAAAACCTGTCGCAGGACGTGCGCGACCAAAGACTTCACCTATATGGTTGTAGCGGCCGCCACTGGCAATAGGGTTGCCGTATCCGGGCGCGAAAGCGGCAAAGACCATCCCGGTTAAATAGTGGTACCCGCGCACTTCGCCTAAATCAAAGTAGAGCTCTGCATTGGGGTAGCGGGCATCAATTACCTCAGCAACCTTATCCAATTGATCCAGTGCAGCAAAGGCATGATCCAGACCACTTAACACGCCGCGCGCGCGCGCGATTACGTCGCGATTCCCGCCCAGACTGGGCAGAACCAAAAAGCGTTCAGCCTTGGTGGCATCCTGAATATTTGCCGCCACCCAGGCGCGAATCTCAGTCACTGCCTTGCGTTGCAGCAGCTCGAAGAACTCATCTTCCTGCGCCCCAGTCAAACCGGCATCTGCCGCTATAGCGCGGTAAATACCTACATGACCCAAATCTATATGCAGGCGCGGCAAGCTCGCGACGCGCAAGCTTTCGAGCAGCAGTGAAACAACTTCTATGTCAGCTTCAAGGCTGGCCTCACCATAAAACTCAACACCCGCCTGAATGGGTGTGCGCGTTGCCAGTGGGTTTTTGGGACGGGTGTGGACGACATGACCGGCATAGCAAAGGCGATTTGCACCCAGATGAGAAAAACTATGAGCGTCCATACGCGCGGTCTGCGGCGTAATGTCTGCACGTATCCCCAAGGTGCGGCCAGATAGCTGATCAGTTACCTTGAAGGTGAGCAGATTCAAATCGCGCCCCATACCGGTAAGCAGCGAATCTGTGTATTCCAGCAGCGGGGGAATCACCATGTCATAGCCCCAGGTGCTGTACAAATCCAGCAGCTGACGGCGCAGTTTATCTATTGCTTTCGCCTCCTGAGGGAGAATCTCTTCAATCCCGTCAGGCAAAAGCCAACGATCGGCATAGGTCATTAGACTCTAACCACCTGTCACTTGAGTAGGTATAACAATCCAACCCCGATAACCATGGAGACAAAGCCCATGGTGCGTAGTTGACGATCATTGATTATGGCCAAATTGGCTACCAATTGCCGCCATCGAGCCGGATATAGAAAGGGAATTACGCCTTCCAGTACGAGCATTAAACAAAATGCTTTACCGAGTTCTTCCCACATAAAAACCTCTGAAAAGCCGAAAACCTGGGCTTCTCTCCGGGCACCCCGAAAGGAAAAACAGGGGGGCACACATAAAAAAACCGAGCTTCTGGCTCGGTTGCGGCATTCTAGCACTTATTGCGGGTAAATATGTAGGCAAAATTGCCATTAAACAGCGTTTTTGGATAGCCCGCCAAAGGCAGGCCATCCACTGCCAATACCGGCTAGTTTTTACCCTTGGCGTCGCGCAGATAGCGGAAAAAATCACTGTTGGGATCAACCACCAGCAGATCCTGCTTCTCCTTAAAGGTGTTTTTGTAGGCATTCAGACTGCGCACAAAACTGTAAAACTCCGGATCGCGATTAAACGCCTGGGCGTAAATAGAGGCTGCCTGAGCATCCCCCTCACCGCGCACCACTTCTGCTTTAGAGTATGCTTCAGCCTCCAGAACTGCCTTTTGGCGATCGGCGTCAGCCCGGATGATCTCCGCCTGAGCATTACCGCTGGAGCGATATTCCCGCGCCTCTTTTTCACGATCCGCGGCCATACGGTCATAGACTGAGCGGCTAACTTCAGGCGGAAAATCGATACGCTTAATACGAATATCCTTAACTTCAATACCCAGATCGCGAATCGAATTTTCGTTAGTTGACTCAGTGATCTCTGCCATCAACTCATCACGTTTGCCTGACACCACCTCATGCAAAATACGGCGGCCAAACTGATTGCGCAGACCGTCAGCTACAGGCTTGGCCAAAAGATCAGCCGCTTTTTGCTCATCGCCGCCAGTAGCCTTGTAGTAAACCTCCACATCCTTGATGCGCCACTTAACGTAGTAATCCACCACCAAACGCTTTTTCTCGCTGGTGAAAAAGCTTTGCGGCTCTACATCTGCGGTCAACATGCGACCGTCAAACTTGCGCACGTTGGCCCAGGGTTTCTTGAAGTGCAAACCGGGGGCTATATCCCCCTGATCCAGACGACCAAACTCCAACAGCACAGCCCGCTCGTATTGCGCAACCACATACAAACTATTGGCGCCAATAATGACCAACACCAGCAGGACTAACAGAGAAAACATTGCTTTAGCAGACATTAGCGTGGCTCCCTGCGAATTACCGAGCTGGTCGTTGAATCGGGCACTATGACCCTTGAGCTATACCCTGAATCAGGCACTTTGGTGGTACGCGCCGGCTCCGCAGACTGAGTGCCAGTGAGGCGATCTAGTGGCAAATACAGCATGTTATTACCACCCTTCACGTCCACCATCACTTTGGAGCTGGATTCCATCACCTGCTCTACAGCATCCAGATAAAGACGCTCGCGAGTCACCTCTGGAGCCAACTTGTACTGAGCATAAAGCGCCTCAAAACGTTTGGACTCACCCTCCGCCTTGGAAACCACTTCAGCCTTGTAACCCTCAGCTTCGGAGATCATGCGCTGAGCACGCCCCTTGGCTTCATTAATAACGCCATTGGCATAAGCCTGAGCCTGATTGACCAACTTGGCCTCATCCTCTTTGGCCTTAACCACATCATCAAATGCCGAGCGCACCTCTTCGGGCGGGCGCGCCTCCTGAATATTCACACTAATCACATTCACACCAGCGGCGTAGGAGTCGAGATAGCCCTGCAAACGCTGCTTAACCTCTATACCTATGGCCTCGCGACCATCGGATAACACCTGATTTAATTCGGTTGAACCCACCACATGACGCACCGCAGAGTCGGTGGCCTGCTGCAAGCTCATATTGGGATCTTTTACGTTGAGCACAAAATCTTTAACACTGCTGACGTTGTACTGCACGGTCAGGGGCAGCTCCACAATACTTTCATCTTTGGTCAGCATTAAGCCTTTGGATGGGTACTGTCTGGTGGAGGTGGTGTTCACCACAGTCACCTGATCAATTAATGGCCAGCGCCAATTCAAACCTTCGCGGGTAATATCATGAAAGGCACCAAAGCGAAGAACTACAGCGCGCTCTTTAGTATCAACCTGGTAAAAGCCAGAGCCGACATAAAGTACAGCTATAACTACCAGGCCAATCACCCAAAATACGCCCAAGCCCGAGCTGCCGCCGGAACCTGAGCGACCAGAACCGCCGCCACCGAAAATGCCGTTAAGCTTTTCCTGTAGTTTTTTAAAAGCTTCATCCAACTCTGGCGGGCCATCATTTTTGCCGCGCCCACCCCAGGGGTCTTTATCTTTCCCAGGTTCGTTCCAGGCCATAACTAGTCTCCAAATAAAAACTTAAATTAAATTGGGGGCAAATCGTCGGATTGCAATATTTCCTCTGCATTGGTGTCTAACCAATTCAGAGATTCAAAGGGGATGCTACAGGCACTAAGGATGCGTAAAAGATCGTCTTTTGGCAGGCGAATCTGCAATTGCAATTCGCCCTGCTCACCATAGGTTTCACCCAATATGGCCTGCTGTGCATAGAGCATAGCGCGCAAGCGCCCTTGTTGTGGGCTTAGCACCAACTGGCCGGCAATTATGCCCTTGCCGAGCAGCTCTGCGATGGCCTGATTAAGCAGATCACAACCCACCCCTGTTTGCGCAGAGAGCCAAACCGCCAGGGGTTTTCCCGCGTCATCGCGATCTATATGGGGTGGGGTATCGGGCAGCAGGTCCAGCTTATTGTAGACACGCAGCTGTGGCAGATCTGCCGCGCCTATTTCCTCAAGGACATCATTCACCTGCTCAATATTGCGCAGCCGCTCTTCAGCCGCACAATCAATCACGTGCAAGAGCAGACTGGAATTACTCGCCTCTTCAAGCGTTGCGCGAAAGGCTTCTACCAATCTATGGGGCAGATGGCTAATAAAGCCCACAGTATCCGCCATGATTACCGCACCAATATCGGCCAGCTCAATGCGGCGCATGGTGGGATCGAGGGTCGCAAACAACTTATTTTCCGCGTAAACATCGGAGCCAGTTAAACGGTTAAATAAGGTGGATTTACCAGCGTTGGTATAGCCAACCAGAGATACAGTGGGAATGGCTGCGCGCTGACGCGCACGCCGGCCCTGCTCGCGCTGACTGCGCACTTTTTCCAGGCGCTGCTCAATCATAGTGATGCGATTGCGCAGTAAACGGCGGTCGGTTTCGAGCTGGGTCTCACCCGGGCCGCGCAAGCCAATACCGCCCTTTTGGCGCTCCAGGTGGGTCCAGCCGCGAATCAGGCGGGTGGCCGTATGCCGGAGCTGCGCCAACTCGACTTGCAACTTACCTTCAAAGGTGCGGGCACGCTGGGCAAAAATATCGAGAATCAACCCGGTTCGATCCAACACTCGGCACTGTAGCTCACGCTCGAGGTTGCGCTCCTGGCTTGGGGTAAGGGTATGGTTGAAAATTACCAGCTCAGCCTTATGCAGCTGCACCAAATCATGCAACTCCTGCAATTTGCCGGTACTGATCAGAAATTTGGCAGTGGGGGTAATACGGGAACCAGTCAGGAAAGCGACAGGATCACCGCCAGCAGAGAGCACCAGCTCTTCAAATTCGCGGGGGTCTTCGGCTTCTTGGCCATGAGACAAATTCAGGTGAACCAGCACCGCCAGTTCACCTGATTCGGGACGATCAAAAAACAATTAGCTACCTCGGACGCAGTATTAGCACCGCGATAGATTATTCGGCTTGCTCGTCTTCTTCGCCTTCAACACCACCAGCTTCGTTCAGCAGAGGAACGCGAACAGCACGGGATGGAACTACTGTGGAAATCGCGTGCTTGTAAACCATTTGGCTTACAGTGTTTTTTAACAGCACAACAAATTGGTCAAAGGACTCAACCTGGCCCTGCAGCTTGATACCGTTCACCAGGTAGATGGATACGGGCACACGCTCTTTGCGCAGAACGTTCAGGTAAGGGTCTTGTAAACTATGCCCTT
>CBIMZH010000096.1:0-8200 GCA_966248255.1 uncultured Cellvibrio sp. | reverse complement strand
CCGCAGCGGCCAAGCTCTGAGTACCTTGTAATAACAGCGAGACAGCCAGCGCCAGGGGCGCAAATTTGTGTTTCATGGGTCAGTCCTCCTGTAAGCGATCGATTTCGCTAATAATTTTTTACTTGCAGTTCAATACTAAATTTTCACTGGCTGGTTTTTTTTGCATCTGCGCCTGGTATTTGTGCAGTTCGCGTTTAACCACAGGGGCGAGCAAATAGAGCGCGAGAATATTGGGCGCGCAAATCAGGAACACCAGGGCATCGGAGAAATTCAGTACCGCCTCCAATTGCACGCTGCAACCCAGCACCACAAACACACAGAACACCAGCTTGAAACCCAACTCGCCGCGCTTGCCTTCGCCCACCAGATAGGTCCAGCCTTTTAAGCCGTAATAGGCCCAGGCGATGATGGTGGAATAGGCGAACATAAAGCCGGCGATAGCAATAAATACCGGCGACCAGGAAATATTGCGCTCAAAGGCGTAGGAGGTAATTTCAATTCCTTTTAAACCCTGGAAGAAATTTGGCTCGTAGAAAGTGGTGGTCACAACGACCAGTGCCGAGAGAGTGCAGATAACTACTGTGTCGATAAAGGGTTCGAGCAGCGACACATAGCCTTCGGTAATCGCCTTGTCGGTTTGCACTGCCGAGTGCGCAATAGGCGCAGAACCTATACCTGCCTCGTTGGAAAATACCGCGCGTTGAAAGCCGATCAGCATCACACCCACAGCGCCACCGGCAAGGCCCTCGTGGCCAAAGGCGCCTTCAATAATCGCGTTAACAGCGTAGGGCAGGGCTTCGTAATTCATCGCCAGAATCACCAGGGTGCCAGTGCAGTAAAACACCGCCATAAAAGGCACCAGCTTGGAGGTGACACGGGCAATGGATTTAATGCCGCCGATAATCACCAGTGCCACAGTGATAGCCATCAGCGAGCCAAACAACCAGCCTTTATCGGCCAGCCAACTCTCGGCGCCGCCGGTGACATTAACCACCTGGGTGTAAGCCTGATTGGACTGAAACATATTGCCTATGCCGAGACAGCCAAGGACTATACCCAGCGCATAAAAGCTGCCGAGGAAGCGGCCGGTTTTGCGCAGGCCCAATTTATTCAGCGCGTGTTCGAGATAATACATAGGGCCGCCGGACACACTGCCGTCCGGGTTCTGGCGGCGATACATGGTGCCCAGGGTGCACTCGACAAATTTGGTGGACATACCCAAAAAGCCAGCGAGAATCATCCAGAAGGCGGCACCTGGGCCACCGATGGACATGGCAATGGCCACGCCGCCGATATTGCCTATACCCACAGTGCCGGACACAGCGGTAGCCAGCGCCTGAAAGTGAGTCACTTCGCCCGGGTGATTTTTATCGTGGAAATCGCCGCGCACAATTTTGATCGCGTGGCCAAAGCCGCGAACATTTAGAAAGTTAAAATAGAAAGTGAAAAAAATGGCGGCCGCGACTAACCACACGACCACCAGGGGCACTTGTGCACCCATCACGGGGACACTAAAAAACACAATCGCCGATAGCCCTTGCGACAGAGGCGCGACCAAACTGTTGATAGCATCATCAATGCCGGCGCAGGCCAAACCACTTGCAAGAAGCCCCAGAAGAAGCACAGCTGTTCGCATAAGAATTGATTTTTGCTTGGCTAATTGTTTCATCCGGGTCCTCTCGTTTTTCAACGTGGTTTTCACTAGCGTTATAAGGGTTTGCTGGCAAAGACTTTTGCGAGCGTACCGATAATTTCATCTATGTCCTGGCGAGTCGCGATAAGCGCCGGGCTAAAACACAGGGTGTTGTTAAACAGGTCAAAGCTGCGGTTGGTGCGGCCAATCAGCAGGCCCTGTTTCATCGCCTCGCCAACTATGCCGGCGGCATAGGCTTCGGGCACTGGCTGTTTACTGCTGCGGTCCACGACCAACTCCAGACCGGCAAACAAACCCTTGCCGCGCACATCGCCGATTACCGCAAATTCGCGCTTGAGACTTTCCAAGCCCTCCTGCAGATAAGCGCCCATGGCTTTTACATTGGCGAGCAAGTCTTCGCGCTGCAAAATTTCCAGGGTTTTTAAACCTGCAGCTGGGCCAGCGGTACAGCCACCAAAGGTGCTGATATCGCGGAAGTAATCCATGCGCTGGCTGGGGTCGTTTTTAAATTGCTGGAATACCGCTTCAGTCGTCACTGTGCAGGAGATAGCGGCATAGCCACTGGCAACACCTTTGGCCATGGTCACAAAGTCGGGTTTAACAGCGTAGTTTTGATAGCCAAACCATTCGCCGGTGCGACCCAGGCCGCAGACCACTTCGTCGATATGCAAAAGCACGCCGTAGTCCTGACAAATTTTTTGAATGATGGGGAAGTATTCGGGCACAGGGGGAATTACGCCGCCGCCGGCAGTAATTGGCTCAAGTACCACAGCGCCAACAGACTCTGGGCCCTCTTCGAGAATTACGCGCTCAAGGTCATGGGCGCATTCGATATTGCAACTGCCGTACTCTTTGCCAAAGGGGCAGCGGTAGCAGCAGCAGTGGCTGAAGGATGCGAAGCCGGGCACAAAGGGGCCGTATTGATTGCGGCGCTCGGACTGGCCGGTAGAACTCAGGGCGCCAATGGTGGTGCCGTGATAATCGCGGTCGCGATAAATAATTTTGTACTTCTCGCCGCTGCCATTTATGTGCGCCAGCTGGCGAACCATTTTGTAAACTTTTTCGTTGGCTTCGGAGCCGGAGTTGGAAAAATACACCCGCGACAAGCCGGGCATTTTGTCCACCAGCGCCTTGGCGTAATTGGCGGCGGGAATGCTGCCGGCGGTCTGCGCGAAGTAGCACATATCCACCAACTGATCGCGCACCGCATCGGCAATTTCTTCGCGGCCAAAACCCAGGTTTACCGACCAGACACCGCCAGAGGTGGCATCCAGATAAGTCTTGCCTTTGATATCTGTCACGCGCATGCCCTTGCCGGACACCACCACCAGAGGATCGACATTGTCGAACACCTGATGCTGGGTCAGGTGGTGCCAGACATGTTGCTTATCCGAAGCAATAATGTCGTTGGCGATAATCTCTGTTTTTGCGTTCATCTTTGCAGTTCCCCTAACACCCTTGGATATTGAGTTCACTCTAGGTGATGCTGCTTTAAGGTTTAAGGTCCAGCGACCGGGCAATTATGGAGCCACCAATACCCGCTGGCTCCGTGAAAATTTTTGTGCAGTTAGATAACCCTTTGTAAAGCGATTTAAATAACTAGGGTTTTGGTAAAACTCATTTCGCGAATGGCGTACTTGATGCCCTCGCGGCCGGTGCCGCTCTCTTTTACGCCGCCAAAGGGAAAGTGCTCGGTGCGAAACCCGGGGCCGTCATTGCACGCCAGGGTGCCCACTTCCAGCTCGTCAAACAGGCGGCGAATCAGCGCCAGGTTTTGCGTAAACACGCCCGCCTGGAGGCCATAACTGCTGTTGTTAATAATCGGAATAATTTCGTCTATCTCG
Source organism: uncultured Cellvibrio sp. (assembly GCA_966248255.1). GTDB lineage: Bacteria > Pseudomonadota > Gammaproteobacteria > Pseudomonadales > Cellvibrionaceae > Cellvibrio. The sequence continues at coordinate 4,702 of CBIMZH010000096.1, read as the reverse complement.
TTAAAGCTAAACAGCGGCACCACCGGGCCAAACACCTCCTCCGAGGTGAGCTCCGCCTCAATGCTGATGTTTTCCAAAATGGTGGGATACACCAGTGCCCCCTCATACTTGTGGCCCAGCAAAACCTGGGCGCCCAGGGCTATGGCATTGTCGACACTGGCCTTAACCGCCTGGGCCGCGCGCTGGTTAATCACCGGGCCGACAAAGGTTTTGTCATCGGCCGGGTCACCCACCTGCAGGGCCGCTGCTTTTTCCAACAGCAGCGCTTTAAATTGGTCGTAGACACTGGCGTGCACAAACAATCGCTTGGCCGCGGTGCAGCGCTGGCCCGCAGTGGCAAAACGCTGGTTGATAGTGGCGGCCACAGCGGCATTGAGATCTGCATCTGGCATAACAATTAATGGGTCGTTGCCGCCCAATTCGAGCAGCAATTTTTTGTAGCCGGACACAGCGGCTATGGCATTGGCGGCCAGGGTGCTGCCGGTAAAGTTGATGCAGTTAATGCCCGGGTGACTGTTGAGTGCATCCAGATCCTGCATTGCCGGCACGCTGAACTGCAGCACTTCGCGCGGTATACCCGCCTCATAACAGAGCTGGGTAAACAGCAGCGAGGAGGCCGTATTTTGCGGGCTGGGTTTAAACAAAATGCTATTGCCGCCGGCAAAGGCGGGGCCGATTTTGTGCATGGCAATATTGATGGGGAAATTAAACGGGGTGATACAGAGCACTGTGCCCAACGGCTTCCACAGTACCACGCCGATTTTGCCGCGCGCCGGCGCAAAGCAATCGGAGTCCAGGGCTTCGCCACTGATCTGCCGCGCCTCTTCGCTGCAGCAAATTGCCGCGTTAATCGCGCGAGTCATTTCCACCCGCGAATCGGCAATGGTTTTGCCGGTTTCGGCAGTCACCAGCTGCGCCAGTTCCTCTTTGTGTTGTTCCAACAGGCCAGCGAGTTTGCGCAGAATATCGGCGCGCTGAAACGCGGTAAATTTGCGCTGCAGCTGCTGGCCCTGTTTAAGCAGGTGAATTTTTTCACTCACCTGAGTCCAGCTGTCATAGTCGTAGCTGGCAATCAGCTGTTGGGTGTAGGGGTTAATTAATTCGTAACTCGTATTCATCACTAGATCACCATCTCAATCAGTTGATACAAAATATGGGCACCGGAAATAAACAGCGCTGACTTCATCAGCGTGATAAACGCCTGGGACTGAATTCGGCGCAGCGCCAACACCCCCAGCCAGCCGCCAACCACACCGGCGAGGCTGAGCACAATTAAAATGTCGGCGTGTTCTAAAAAGGAAAAGCCCAGGTAGATAAAGGCGGGAATCTTGGTGAGGTGAACCACCAGTTGCATCATGGATTTGTTGGCGACTATGGATTCTTTGCTCAGATCTTCGCGCAGGAAAAATATCGCCAGTATGGGGTCCACTGCGCCGGCGATAATGCCGATGGAGCCAGTGGCTACGCCCACCCAAAAAAAGTTTTTGTCGGACACCTTAAGTGGCGGCGCTTTTACCGGGCGAAACAAGGTGTAGGCGGTGAGCACAAAAATAATCAGCAGCGGAAATAATTCGCCCACATAGCGCGCGATAAAAACGGTGGTGGCGGCAGCGCTGAGAATGGCGCCCAGGCTAAAGGGCAGCACCATTCTCCAGCGCAGATCCTGGCGCAGGTGATAGCTGCGGGTGGCGTTGTTAAACATTTGCACCACGCCGTGAATGGGTACCAGCGCGCGCACCGGAATATAGATATTCATGGCGGCGAACATCAGCACCCCACCGGCCATGCCAGTGAGCGAGGTGATAAAGGAGGCGGCGGCTACCGCCAGGGCCAAAATTGCCAGCGCCTGGTGGCTTAACTCAACAATCGGCATAAACAGGTTCCAGCCAGGGGGCGGTTAAGACTCAGGCTTTATCATAGGGGCTGGGCTGTAAATGCTTGGGGTCCAGACACTTCTGCCGCTGGGTGCCAGTTATGACCAGCACCCAAGGCAGAGGAAAAAGCGGGGGCCTTAGCCTTGAGCAGTTGCTAGTACTGCTGCACCAGACGGCTGAGGGCGGCTATGCCGGGTTCGATTTTTTCCAGGGCTATGGCGGCAAAGCCAAGGCGCAGGAAATTTTTGGGGTGGTCGTCCGAGTTGGCAAAGTGAATTGCGCCCGGCTCTATAAGAATGCCGTTTTTTGCCGCGCGCCAGGACAGCTGCTCTGTATCTATATGCGCAGGTGCGCGCAGCCAGATGGAGGTGGCACCGGCGGAGTTGGAGAGAATGGCAAAGCCCTCCAGGTGCTCGGCTATGGCGGCAATAATCATGCGGTGCTTGTCGGCGTAGTGCTCGCGGATTTTGCGCAAATAGGTATCGTAGTAACCCTGCTGAAAAAAGAACGCCAGCTGGCGCTGATTGTGAATAGGCGCGTGGCGATACATCAACCGGCGCAGTGCGCGCGCTTCGCTAATCAACTCTTCATCGGCCACCATAAAGCCCAGGCGCAAGCCGGGGGCAATGGACTTGGACATGCTGCCGATATAGATAACGCGATTTTGTGCATCCACTGCGCCCAGCGCCGGGTGGGCATCCTGCTGCAGGTTAATCTCTACGTCGTAGTCGTCTTCAATCAAAATAATGTCGTGGCGCTCGGCCAGCTCGAGCAGATGCTTGCGCCTGCTGGAGGACATAACCACACCGGTGGGCACCTGGTGGCTGGGGGTTAAATAGAGGTAATCCAATTGCGCCAGGCGCGGGATAGTTTCCTCGTTGAGAATCAGCCCCTCATCGTCCACCGGGAAATAACTCAGGTCGGCATTAAAGGTGGAGAAAATGTTTTTGGCATCGGGGAAGCCAGGGTCTTCCAGGCCAACTTTTACATTGCCATTCATCAACAGGTTGGCAATTAGGTAGAGCGAATTTTGCGTGCCTATGGTGATCAGAATTTCACTGGTGTCGGCATAGATACCGCGGCGCGGCAAAATTTTGGTGCGCAGCTGCTCTACCAATTGCGGGTCATCGCCATCCACCCAGTCGTGCGCCCAGTGTTTGCCGGTGTAACTGGAGGCGGCTTTCATACTGCATTCGCGCCACATGCGCTCGGGGAATAAACCCGGCTCTATCTGGCCGTAAATAAAGGGGAACTCAAAGCGGGTCCAGTTGCTGGGCTTAACGATATTGCGCTTGTTGCCCGGGCGAGTTTTGAAGCGCTCGCTCCAGTCCACCTGCTGGTGCTCGCCCTCGGCAATCACACTTTCAATTAATTCGCGCTCCTGAAAACTGGTGTTAACGAAATAACCCAGCCTGGGCTTGGACACCAGATACTCCAGGTCCACCAGATCTTCGTAGGCGATGACTATGGTATTGCGCGAGACGCCGAGCATCTTGGCCATGGTGCGCGACGAGGGCAGCGCCAGGTCCGCAGGAAACTTGCCGCTGAGAATCATGGAGACAAGATGCTCGCGCACCTGATCGCGCAGGGTGCGCGCTGGATCAAATTCGATATGGATTAATTGTTCTGACATGGCAAATACCTGCTGCGCCTGGCGCCTGTTTCTTCTTATTCTGGTTTTGCAATAGTCGGGCCAGGCTCTCAGCAATATTGACCGTCCGGTCAAATAGTCCAAAAAAACCCAACTGCCCCAGTTGTGAGCGCGCTGCACTCAGGCTTCACCAAAATGAAGCTGCTTATTTTTGCGCCATTTTTGGTCGTCGCGAGCAAAAATGAATAAATGCAGCACCTCATTTGGGCGTTATACCCCTGGCCTCTAATTCTTCCGTTTCTGGACCTATGGATGGGCAAATTGCCTGCGCTAGCTTGGATAAAACCAAGTCAGTCGCGCTCTTTGAGCTAGGCAAATCAACATCGATGTTTCTGAGGATGAGCTATGAATCTGCCCTTTGTGAAAAGTACTACCGCTCTCGCCGTGTCAACCATCATCGCCCTGTCTTCCAGCGCCCAGGCTAACCAGCTGGAGGAAGTGTTTGTCACCGCGCAAAAATACACCCAGAGCAATCAGGATGTGCCCATTGCGGTAACCGCCATGGATGCCGACATGCTGAAAAAATCCGGTGTGAGCACTGTGGTGGATGTGGCGGCGCGCACGCCTGGCTTTAGCATGGGCGAATTCAACCCGGCGCAACCTCAGCTGTACATTCGCGGTATTGGCTCCAACGGCGACGGCGCCGCCAGCGGCGAGCAGTCGGTGGCCATGTTTATCGACGGCGTTTATGTAAACCGCAGCGCCGGTACCGGTACCGATTTGTTTGACCTGGAATCCATCGAAGTGCTGCGCGGCCCCCAGGGCACTCTCTGGGGTAAAAACGCTATCGCCGGCGCCATCAATATCACCACCAAAAAACCCACCGACGAACTTGAAGCCGGTTTTGAAGCCACCGCTGGCAACCTGGGCCTGAAAAGCCTGCGCGGTATGGTTAGCGGCCCTCTGGCGGACAAGCTCAACGGTAAACTCAGCCTCAACGTTAAACAGCGCGATGGCTATGTTAAAAGCGTTATTGACCCCAGTATTGAGCAGGGCGCTATAGACAACCTGGGCGCCCGCGGCCAGTTGAACTTCCTGCCCAGCGATAGCCTGGAACTGCTCTGGACTCTCGACTACAGCCACACAGAGCGCAACCCGGCCAGTATCTCTGGCGATGATGTAGGTATTACCGGCGCGGTACTGGCCGCCGCCTGGGCCGATGGCCTGCCTAAAGCCG
>CBIMZH010000095.1:0-8206 GCA_966248255.1 uncultured Cellvibrio sp. | reverse complement strand
CTTGCAGCTGCAACTGGCCCAGACGCAGCTGTGCCGGCTGCGCCAGGGTCAATTCCACTTCGCCTATACCTATAGGCTCAAACAGTGGCAGCGCATAAATCCGCGCGCGAAAAACCCTGAGAGTGAGATTGCCAAAGCGCAGACAGACTTCCGCATCGGCGGCTGCATCCAGTTGCTGGCGAATCTGCTGCCAATGCTGTTGTTCTGGCGGCGCAAAGCCCTGCTGGCGCAGCCAAAAGCGCAGCAACTGCTGCTGGCGCGCAGGCACCAATTGCAGCCAATAGGTTTTGCTGATGCTGGAACCCAAACGCTCTTCGCGGAGTTCTGCGGCAAGTAAATCTTCGGCAGCCATTTCATCCAATAGGGATTCGTTGCTGGCACAGAGCTCCGCCGTCTGCTGCCAGCGATGTTGAAACCCCGGCCAGCGCGACTGCAGCAGAGGCATCACCTGATTGCGCAAAAAATTGCGGTCGTAGCTGTCGTCAAGATTGCTCTCGTCCTCCACCCAGTGCAGCTGGTGTGTCTCGGCGTAAGCTTCCAATTGCGCGCGGGTAAAGTTGAGCAGTGGCCGCCAAATCTGACCCTGGCCCAGGGGCCGCTGCTGGGCCATAGCCGCCAGGCCGCGCGGGCCGGTACCGCGCAGCAGGCGCAGCAACAGGGTTTCCGCCTGATCATCGGCGTGATGCGCGGTGAGTAAAGTGCCGCCCTGTTTCAAGCAAGATTCAAAAATGCGATAGCGCTCGCTGCGCGCGGCGTCTTCTATACCCCGCCCCTGATTTATCACCTGCACCCGGTGCGCACTAAATTTCACCCCCAAATGGCTGCACAGCTGGGCGCATTGCGCCTCCCAGATAAGTGCATTGGGGGAAATCTGGTGATTAATATGTACGGCTTGTACCTCTCGCCCCAACTGCACCAGCGCGTGCAACAGCACCGTGGAGTCCAGGCCGCCACTAAAGCCCAACCAAAGTGGCTGGCCGTCGTCTTCAGGCAAATAGGCGTTTAGCGCTTGGGGGGAAAAACTCATAGCAGGGGCATCCAGATTGATGGGGGCATTAAATCGGAATTGCCGCCAAATAAAAACCCTGTGGCATACTCACTCCCCTTGGGCCCAGCGCCCGATTTAAAATGACTGCTAGAACAACAGCTTTCGTAAAACAACAACTTCCGCTCAGCAGACAAGGCAGCTCCTATGACCTCCAGCGCCCCCCAAAGCGATCCGCGCGCCTACGGCCACTGGCCTTCGCCCATCAGCCCCGAACTGCTCACCGCTCAAGGCGTGCGCATCAGCGAGCCCCAGGCCAGTGGCGAACGCATTCTGTGGCTGGAAACCCGCCCCGAGGAAAAGGGCCGCAATGCCCTGGTGTGCCTGCACAATGGCGAGCGCAAAGACCTGCTGGCTGCACCTCACTCGGTGCGCACCCGCGCCCAGGAGTATGGCGGCGCGCCCTATCTGGCGATAAAAACCGGGGTATTCTGTGTGCTGGACGTTAACCAGCGCGTTTATTTTTATTCCTTTGCCAAACAGACTCTCACCCCCATTACCATTGAGGGCGCCTACCGCTACGCCGATTTTTGCTACGACGCCGCACGTCGCCAGCTGCTCGCGGTGCGCGAGGATTACAGCCTGGATGCACACAACCCCAGCAGCGCGATTGTTGCCATAGACCTGAGCAATGGCGCCGTCAGCCTGCGCGCCTCAGGTGCAGATTTTTACTCCAGCCCAAGGCTGTCGCCGGACGGTAGCAAGCTCAGTTATCTGCGCTGGAACCACCCGCAAATGCCCTGGGATGGCAGCGAGTGCTTTTGCGCCAGCTTGAATGACGCGGGCGAGGTGATTGGCGAAGTGCGCGTGGCCGGTAGCCAGAGCGAATCCATCTTCCAGCCCCAGTGGTCACCCCAAGGCGAACTCTTTTTGGTATCCGACCGCAGCAACTGGTGGAACCTCTATCGCTGGGATGGCCGCGAACTCAAAGCCGTATGCCCCCAGGAGGCAGAATTCGCCACGCCGCAGTGGGTGTTTGGTATGAGCAGCTACGGCTTCCTTAGCGACAGCATGATTTTTTGCAGCTACAGCCAGGGCGGCCTCTGGCACCTGGGCATAGTCGATACAAGCAGCGGCGAGCTGACCAGTATTCGCAGCCCCTTCCGCGATATCTCCGGTATCAACTGCCATAACGGCGAAGCCTTTTTCCTCGCCGCTGGCGCCAGTCAGCCACAGCAGCTGTTCCGCTGTGGCCAGCATGGCTTTGCCGCCATTACCCGCGCCAGCCTGCCGGTGGCCGCCAGCTATGTCGCCGAGCCTCAGGCACTCAGCTTCCCCACCCCCGATGGCCAGGTTGCTCACGGTTTTTACTATGCGCCGACTAACCCCGAAGCCAAGCCAGACGCTGCAAGCAAGCCACCTCTGCTGGTAATGGCCCACGGCGGCCCCACCGGCGCCACCGAAAGTTCGTTTAATTTAAAAGTGCAGTTCTGGACCAGTCGCGGCTTTGCGGTACTGGATGTGAACTACCGCGGCAGCACCGGTTACGGTCGCCAGTACCGCGACAAACTTAAGCGCCAATGGGGCGTGATTGACCTGATTGATGTCTGCAGCGGTGTGGATTATCTGGTAGGCAAAGGCTGGGTAGATGCCAACAAAGTGGCCATTCGCGGCTCCAGCGCCGGCGGTTTTACCGTGCTGGCCGCACTTACCTTTAGCGACAGATTTAAAGCCGGCGCCAGCCTTTACGGCATTGGCGACCTGGAAGCCCTGGCCAAGGACACCCACAAGTTTGAAGCCCATTACCTGGACAGCCTGGTGGGTGAATACCCGGCAGAGCGCCAGCGCTATCTGGACAGATCGCCCATTCAGCATATCGACCAGCTCAACTGTCCGGTGATATTCCTGCAGGGCTTACAGGACAAGGTTGTGCCGCCGGCACAGGCCGAGGCCATGGTCTGCGCGCTGCGCGATAAAGGCATCAAAACCCAGTACGTCAGCTTCCCCGAAGAGGGCCACGGTTTCCGCCAGGCGCAGAATATCCAGCGCGCGCTCAGCGCCGAGCTGGCGTTTTATCAAGACGTGTTCAGTCATTAAGCTTTAGAGGTCAGTATGGGGCGATGGCGTCCACCCAGTCCGCGCGGCTCAGCCTATATCACCGCCGCCGGTTTTAAACGCATGAAAGACGAGGTGACTCAGCTGTGGAAAGTTGAGCGCCCGATTGTCACCCAGGCGGTGCACGAGGCCGCCAAAAACGGCGACCGCAGCGAAAACGGCGATTACATCTACGGCAAAAAGCGCCTGCGCGAAATTGACTCGCGGGTGAGGTTTTTATCCAAGCGGATGGAAGTGCTTACCGTGGTGGATCGCCTGCCGGAAGACCAGAGCAAAGTGTTTTTCGGCGCCTGGGTCACTTTGGAAGATGAAGACGGCGAAGAGCAGACCTATCAGATAGTTGGCCCCGACGAATTTAATGTCGCCGAGCGCAAACTCAGCATGGATTCGCCCCTGGCCAAAGCCATGATGAGCAAACGCCTGGACGATGAAATTGTGCTACGCAAACCCGAGGGCGAAGAGCTGTATTACATCACTGCTATTGCCTACAAGCCTTACGAATAATTGCTGCCGCGCCTAATCCCTAGCCTAAACCCAAGGTTTAGGGCGGCGGCCGCTGATCAATAACCACGCCTTTAGCAATTCGATCTCGCCAGCCAAAGCTTGCGCGAAAAATGCTATAGTGCGCCGCTTTTTTGCAGACACCCTTTGTTGTTTGTCGCTGATACTCGGTGGCCGCCCAAGTTTGCCGCCCTAAAAACAGGTTTTAGCCCTTATGACCCAGTCACCCGCCCGCAAGATTCTTGTCACCAGCGCACTGCCCTATGCCAATGGCTCCATCCATTTGGGCCATTTGGTGGAATACATCCAGACCGATATCTGGGTTCGTTTCCAAAAACTGCGCGGCCAGGATTGCACCTATGTGTGCGCCGACGATGCCCATGGCACCGCCATTATGCTTAAGGCGGAACAACTGGGTCACAGCCCCGAACAGCAGATCGCCAATGTCAAAGCCGAGCACGAGGCCGACTTTGCCGCCTTTAATATTGGCTTTGATAATTATCATTCCACCCACTCGGACGAGAACCGCGAGCTGGCGGGGATGATTTACTGTCGCCTCAAAGCCAATGGCCATATCGCCACCAAGAGCATCACCCAGGCTTACGATCCTGAGAAGCAGCTGTTCCTGGCCGACCGCTATATCAAGGGCACCTGCCCCAAGTGTAAAACTGAAGATCAGTACGGTGACAACTGCGAGAAGTGCGGCGCTACCTATTCGCCCATGGATCTGATTAACCCCAAATCAGTGATCTCCGGTGCTACCCCGGTGGCCAAAGAGTCAGACCACTTCTTCTTCACCCTGCCGGAGTTTGCCGACTTCCTTAAAGCCTGGACCCGCGCTGGCCATTTGCAGGATGAAGTGGCCAACAAAATGGCCGAGTGGCTGGATGCCGGCCTGCAATCCTGGGATATCTCCCGCGATGCGCCCTACTTTGGTTTTGAAATCCCCGGCGAGACCGGCAAGTATTTTTATGTGTGGCTGGACGCGCCTATCGGCTATATCGCTAGCTTGAAGAATCTGCTCGATAAGAAAGGCGAAGACTGGTACGACTACTGGAAGCCGGATTCCACCGCCGAGGTGTACCACTTTATCGGCAAGGACATAGTTAACTTCCACGCCCTCTTCTGGCCCGCCATGCTGCACTCGGCGAATTTGCGCACACCAACCAAGGTGTGCGTTCACGGCTTTTTGACCGTTAACGGCACCAAGATGAGCAAGTCGCGCGGCACCTTTATCAATGCCCGCACCTACCTGGATCACCTCAACCCAGAGTATCTGCGCTACTACTTTGCCGCCAAACTGACTGCCAATGTGGACGATATCGACCTCAACCTGGAGGACTTTATCCAGCGGGTTAACTCCGACCTGGTGGGCAAGGTGGTCAACATCGCCAGCCGCACCGCCAAGTTTGTGAGCAAAGCCGGTGGCGAGCTGACCAGCGAGATCGCCGACGCGGCACTGTGGCAGCAGTTTGTCGCTGCCGGCGAGTCCATCGCCGCCCACTATGAAGCGCGCGACTACAGCAAAGCCATGCGCGAAATCATGGCCCTGGCCGATGCCGCCAACGAATACATTGCCACCCAGGAACCCTGGAAACTGGCCAAGCAGGAAGGTGCCGAAGCGCAAACCCTGGCGGTGTGCAGCCTGGGCATCAATATGTTCCGCGCGATTCTCACTTACCTGAAACCCGTGCTGCCAGCGCTGACCCTGGAGGCGGAAGCCTTCCTCGGTGAAACCCTGAATTGGAATGCGCCCATCAGCTTCCGCGCGGGCCAAATCAACGAATTCAAACCCCTGCTGACGCGGGTGGAAAAAGACAAGGTAGACGCCATGATCGACGCCAGCAAAGAAGCCCTGGCGACAGCCGCCCCTAAAGCCTCTGGCCCCTTGGTTGATGACCCAATCGCCGCTGAAATCGAATTTAACGACTTCGCCAAGGTGGACCTGCGCATCGCCCTGATCGCCAACGCCGAGCACGTGGAAGGTTCCGACAAGCTGCTGCGCCTGACCCTGGACCTGGGCGGCGAAACGCGCAATGTCTTCTCCGGTATTAAAAGCGCCTATGACCCCAAAGACCTGGTGGGCAAGCTCACCGTAGTTGTCGCCAACCTCAAACCACGAAAAATGAAGTTCGGCATGAGCGAAGGTATGGTGCTGGCCGCCGGCCCAGGCGATAAAGAGATTTATCTGCTGGAGCCCCACAGCGGCGCCCAGCCTGGCCAGCGGGTGATGTAATTCTATAACCCCACCCCAAGCCTCCCCTTCAAAAGGGGAGGGAGTGCACGCACCCAATACAAAGGGGAGTCAAACTCCTCCCCCTTTTGAAGGGGGAGGTTGGGAGGGGGTTATAAAGGATGACTGGCGCCTTATTCATGTATTCATAAGGATATGAATAAACAAGCTAAACCTTTATGTCATTTTTGTTGAGAACGTCTCTCGCCTTTCTCATAATACGCACCTTTTCCTATTCAGCCTGAGCAAAACCCCATTAAAAATAGGGTTTTTAGCCAGAAACCACCGGAAACATGCCATGAGCTTTAGCGAAATCGCCGTGATTCTGCTCAGCACCATACTGGTCAACAACTTTGTGTTGGCGCAGTTTTTGGGGCTATGCCCGTTTATGGGCGTATCCAACAAACTCGAGAGCGCCATAGGCATGGCCGGTGCTACTACCTTTGTCATGACCCTGGCCTCCATTTGCACCTATATAGTCAACGCCTGGGTACTGGCGCCGCTGGGGTTGGAGTACCTGCGCACCATCGCCTTTATTCTGGTAATTGCTGCGGTAGTGCAGTTTGTAAAAATGTTTATGGAGAAGACCAGCCCACTGCTCTATCGCGTGCTCGGCGTGTTCCTGCCGCTGATTACCGTGAACTGTGCGGTGCTGGGCGTGGCCCTGCTTAACATTCAAAAGCACCACAGCTTTTTTGAATCCACCCTGTTTGGCTTTGGTGGCGCTGTGGGTTTCGCCATGGTGCTGGTGCTGTTTTCCGCCATGCGCGAGCGCCTGGCTGTAGCCGATGTGCCCACCCCCTTTAAAGGCGCCGCCATTGGCATGATTACCGCCGGTTTGATGGCTCTGGCCTTTATGGGCTTTAGCGGCCTGGTTAGCCTGCAATAATCTTCACCTGGGATTCCTATGATCGAGTTTATCCTGCAAAACCCTATCACCAGCGCGCTTATCGCCCTCGGCGGTCTGTCGGTGCTGTTTGGTGCCATTCTGGGTTTTGCCGCCGTTAAATTTAAGGTAGATGGCGACCCAATCGTCGAACAAATCGATGCGCTGCTGCCGCAAACCCAGTGCGGCCAGTGCGGTCACCCCGGCTGCCGCCCCTACGCCCAGGCCATTGCCGCCGGCGAAGCCATCAACAAGTGCCCGCCCGGTGGCCAGGCCACCATTAACGCCTTGGCCGACCTGCTGGATGTGGAAGCGCCCAGCCTGGACGCCGAACACGGCGAGCATTTAGATGTTAAGCGCGTGGCCTATATCCGCGAAGACGAGTGTATCGGCTGCACCAAGTGCATCCAGGCCTGCCCAATGGACGCCATACTCGGCGCCGCCAAGCAAATGCACACGGTCATCGCCGACGAGTGCACCGGCTGCGACCTCTGTGTCGAGCCCTGCCCGGTGGACTGTATCGACATGATTCCGGTGGAAACCGATATGGACACTTGGAAATGGGAGCTGCCCGCCACTAACCAGCAGCCCAAATTCCAGGTGGTTGCCAATTTGATTGCCAGCGACCAGGGTCGCGGTGAAGCGCTCACCAAGAGCGACCAGGACACAGGTAAAGCCGCCTAAATGACTAGCCTTATCAAAGTCTGGGAGTTGCCCGGAGGCATACACCCGCCCGAGAACAAACGCCAATCCATGGCCCTGCCGCTGGGGGATATTCCTCTGCCGCCGCGCCTGGTGCTGCCGCTCAACCAGCATATAGGCACCCCCGCCAAAGCCATGGTGCTGCTCGGCGAGCGCGTACTAAAAGGCCAGATTATCGGTGCCGCCGACGGTACCTTTAGTGCCAATGTCCACGCGCCCACCTCAGGCACAGTGGTGGCTATTGAAGAAACTGCCTATCCCCACCCCTCCGGCTTTAGCAGCGAAGCTGTGGTAATTGAACCGGACGGTCAGGACGAGTGGGTAGAGCTTGAGCCCTGCGCTGACTATCTCGCTCACGACCGCTTGCAGCTGCTCAACAAAATCCGCGCCGGCGGCGTGGCTGGCCTGGGCGGCGCCGGCTTCCCCACCGCGGTAAAACTCGCGCCCAAGTCCACCCAGGTGATCGACACATTGATTATCAATGGCGCCGAGTGCGAGCCCTATATCACCGCCGACGATATGTTGATGCAGGTGAAAGCGCGCGAGCTGGTCGAAGGCACACTGCTGCTCAGCCATATTCTTCACCACCCCAAAAACCTGTTGATCGGTATTGAAGACAACAAGCCGGAGGCGATCAAAGCGGTTAAGGCCGCTGTGGCAGAGATACTGCCGGAGCGCGCCGAAGCCGCACACATTAAAGTAGTCAGCTTCCCCACCAAGTACCCCTCAGGTGGCGCCAAGCAGCTGATCCAGATTTTGACCGGGCGCGAAGTGCCCAGCGGTC
>CBIMZH010000094.1:0-8207 GCA_966248255.1 uncultured Cellvibrio sp. | reverse complement strand
GCGCAGGCACCATTACCTGCAACTACGACGGGGTTAACAAGTTTAAAACCGAAATCGGCGATAACGCTTTTATTGGCTCTAACTCCGCCTTGGTTGCACCGGTGAAGATTGGCGCCGGTGCTACCGTAGGTGCTGGATCGATAATCACCAAGGATGTAGATGCTGCCGAACTGGCCATAGCGCGCAGTAAGCAGCGCAATATCCAGGGCTGGGAGCGACCTATTAAAAAGTAGCTACAGGTGCTAAACAAAAGAAAAAAGGCAGCTTAAGGGCTGCCTTTTTTGTTGTTTTTCTGTACGAATATCTTGCTATTTTGTTTCGTTAATCTAAAATAACTTTCACAACGAAACTTATATGTAAGAAAAAGCGCAATAAAATGACTAAACGCAACACCCAACAGCGCCGCCGCGCCATCCTGGATTTGCTAAACAGCCAGGGTGAAGTCGCGGTAGAAAGCCTTGCCGAGCAGTTTCAAACATCGGAAGTGACTATACGCAAGGATCTGGCAGCCCTGGAGGCCAATGGTCTGTTGCTGCGCCGCTATGGTGGTGCTGTCCCCTTACCCCAGGAAATGATCAGCGACCCTGTGGAAAAAGTATCCCAGCGCAAACAGGCGATCGCCAGGGCCGCCGCTGAACTGATTCGCGACCACAACCGCATTATTCTCGATAGTGGCAGCTCCACTACCGCGGCACTCTTACCGGAACTCTCCCATAAGCAAGGCCTGGTGGTGATGACCAATTCGCTGAGTATCGCCAATGCGCTGCGCGAATTGGAAAACGAACCGACCATACTGATGACCGGCGGTACCTGGGATCCAAAATCCGAAGGTTTTCAAGGGCAACTCGCCGAGCAGATTTTGCGCTCCTACAACTTCGACCAGTTTTTTATCGGTGCCGATGGTTTGGACCTGGAGCGTGGCACTACCACCTTTAATGAACTCTATAGCCTGAGCCGGGTAATGGCTGAGGTTGCGCGCGAAGTTATTGTGATGGCCGAATCCGACAAAATTGGCCGCAAAATTCACAACCTGGAACTGCCTTGGTCAGCTATCAAAGTGTTGGTAACTGACGGTGATTTACAGCCACAAGACAAACTCAAAATAGAACAACAGGGCGTGCAGGTCATCTGCGCCGCCCTGCAATAACACTACTCTAGAAACGTAAATAAGCTGTACAGCTAAGGAGCAAAATATGTGCGGAATCGTAGGGGCAGTTGCCCAGCGCGATGTGGTGGATATTCTGGTGGAAGGATTGCGCCGCCTGGAATATCGCGGTTATGACTCAGCCGGTGTGGCTGTGGTGGACAGCGCGGGTAAGCTGCAGCGTCTGCGTCGCCTGGGTAAGGTGAAGGAATTATCCGATGCTGTTCAAGCCAGCCCTACCCCCGGCGGCACAGGTATAGCGCACACCCGTTGGGCCACCCACGGGGAACCCAGCGAGCGCAACGCCCACCCGCATGTGTCCAATAACAAAATTTCAGTCGTGCACAACGGCATCATTGAAAACCACGCCAGCCTGCGCAGCCTGCTGCAGGAAGAAGGCTATGTTTTCACGTCTGACACTGATACCGAAGTTATCGCTCACCTGGTGGATAAAGAACTTAAAGCCGCTGGCAGCCTGCTTGAAGCTGTGCAAAAAGCGGTAAAAAATCTCCACGGCGCTTATGGCACTGTGTTGATGGATTCCACAGACAGCTCGCGCTTGGTAGTCGCCCGCTCTGGCAGCCCTTTGGTAATTGGTTTGGGAATTGGCGAAAACTTTATCGCCTCGGATCAACTGGCACTACTGCCGGTAACTCGCCGTTTTATCTTTTTGGAAGAAGGCGATGTGGCAGAAATCACCCGCTTCAGTATCGAGATTTTTGATAAAGACGGCGTAAAAGTAGAGCGACAGATTCACGAGTCAACCGCCAGTTATGATGCCGGCGACAAAGGTCAGTTCCGCCACTTTATGCTAAAGGAAATCTACGAGCAGCCAAATGCTGTAACCAATACTTTGGAAGGCCGTTTGAGCGCCGATTCAGTGTTGGATGAGACCTTTGGCAATGGCGCCGCTGAATTATTTAAGAAAGTGAAGCACGTACAAATCGTTGCCTGCGGCACCAGCTATCACTCGGGGATGGTCGCTCGCTATTGGCTTGAGTCGCTGGCCGGCGTCAGCTGTAATGTGGAAATTGCCAGCGAATTTCGCTACCGCAAATCTTTTGTTCAGCCCAACAGTTTAATCGTAACTATCAGTCAGTCAGGTGAAACCGCTGATACGCTGGCGGCACTGCGATTGGCTAAAGAGCTGGGTTATCTGGGTAGCCTGACCATCTGCAACGTGGCTGGCTCCTCACTGGTACGCGAATCAGATCTTGCGTTTATGACCCGCGCCGGTGCTGAAATTGGTGTTGCATCCACTAAGGCCTTTACCACGCAATTGGTTGGCCTGGCGATGCTGGTTTTGGCCATTGGCAAATACAACGGCCTGACCGAAGCTCAGCAGAAAGACATGGTCGCTGCGCTAAAAAATCTGCCCAAAAAGCTCGAAGAATCCTTATCCCTGTCGGACAAATTCGAAGCCCTTGCGGAAGAGTTCGCCGATAAAAACCACGCGCTATTTTTAGGTCGCGGTGATCAGTATCCCATTGCAATGGAAGGCGCGCTTAAGCTCAAAGAGATTTCCTATATTCACGCCGAAGCCTATGCCGCTGGTGAACTTAAGCACGGACCATTAGCGTTGATTGACGCTGCCATGCCCATCATAGTGGTAGCGCCCAATAACGATTTGTTGGAGAAATTAAAATCCAACGTTGAAGAAGTTCGCGCTCGCGGCGGTATTCTCTATGTGTTTGCCGATACAGATGCAAAATTTGAATCTGACGCAACCATGCGCGTAATCAACCTGCCCCACTCTCACCCTTGGCTGGCGCCAGTGCTCTACACGCTGCCGCTGCAGTTGCTGAGTTACTATGTTGCCATTATCAAGGGCACAGATGTGGATCAGCCGCGTAATTTGGCCAAATCGGTTACTGTAGAATAACCGGTAGGCTGCTTTTTCAATTCCTGTCCGTTTAAAATAATTAGTGATACTTTAAAATAAATGGCGATACTTTAAAATAATTAGTGATACTAACCCAGCAGTGGCCTATATTTGATCAAATTAGGTTGCTACTGGGTTTTTTAATGTCCAAGAATCCTGAAAAAGCTAAGGAAATCAAGGCTAAAGCGGAAAAGCAGATAGCTTCACGTTTAGCTAAAGGCGCTGGTTCAGGCGCCGGAAGAGCCTATAAACCCTATTTGACCGTCAGGGATGTGAACTCCAGGGGAAGGTATAATCGCTCGCCTAGTGTTACTGTGGGTCGCGTTCACCAGTTGCTGTCCGACCTTGAATACCATGTATTGTTAATGCTGGACTGGGATTCGCAGGTGACCGACATCCGCGAACAATTTCCGGTGCCTCTTGAGGAATCGCAAGCTATTGCACGCGAGATGGGGATAGCTCACCTTAGCTATCAAGGTACAGACGAAGTCCTTACCACAGACTTTCTGGTTGATCTGAATATCCAAGGTAAAACTATTCGCAGGGCAATATCTGCGAAATATGCCGAAGAACTTGATGATCCGCGTGTACTTGAAAAAATGGAATTGGAACGCCGTTATTGGGTCTCCAAGGGCATACAGTTTAACTTGGTAACAGAGCTGGAAATTCCGGCATTACTTCAAAAGAATGTAAAGTGGTTTCATCCCTACATGAATCACTTTGATTTGAGTACCCCTGAGCAACAACAAGAATATTTTAAAATACTGCTCGCAGCTATTAATCAGTCCCCCTCACAAAAAGTTACCGCTATAACCACCCGATTAGATGACGAATATAACATCGAGCCGGGTACCCACCTGTCTTTACTAAGACAGTTCCTTGCCCAACGAGCTTTCTACTTTGATCTTGAAGCTTTAACGATTGTGAACCTGAGAGCAAAAGATCTTACTCCTTCACGTTTTTGGCTCGAACAGGATTATGAATATGCTGTTGGTGAATGATGTTTATGAATTATCGAATCACCGCTATCGCATTTTATGGGGCGAACCAAAGACAATCTATTGGATAGATATAGATGCTAAAAATGCCTTGCCTCAGCAAGTAGAGCGTGCGGCTCTAGTTGAACACCTTGCTAATGAAGAGATGCGCTGTATCTACGACCCTTTTGAATTATTTATCTTAAACCCAACCAAGCAATCTCAATGGGCAAAAAATATTCAGAAAAAAGCGTGGGAAATGGTGGAACAGTATGTTACTGACGAGCCTGCTATTTATGAACGTGGTTCGCGCGGAAAGATGATCCAAGCGATGGTTGCAAAGCATGAGACCACGAAGGCATTGGTATATAGAAAACTCAGAGAATATTGGCAACGTGGCAAGAACCCCAATGCCCTGTATCCAGATACAACCAATAAGGGGAGTCCGAACAAACCTAAAGCTATCACCGATAAAAAACGCGGACGTCCTCGCAAAGTAGCACTAGGCACTGGTACCAACATCACAATAGAAATAGAAAAGATATTTCGTACCGTTATTAAGGTCTATTACTTAACAAAAGATGAAAATACAATTCGGTTGGTATATCGCAGAGCATTGTTTCTACTTGGATTTGATAGCACTAAGAAAAACAACGAAGAGCAGCTAGCCGAGGCCCCAACCTATGAACAATTCTATTACTTCCTCCAAAAGGAAGTGGCAGAAACCGAAAAAATTAAAAAACGACTCGGCGAGATTATTTATCAGAAAGACTACCGTCCTGTCTTGGGGTCATCGACAGCAAGTGCAATGGGACCTGGCAGCCTATACCAAATCGATGCAACGATTGGTGATCTTTATTTGATTGATGAAGAAACTCGAAGCGTTATTGTTGGTCGCCCGGTAATTTATATCGTAATCGATGTATTCAGCCGAATGATTACTGGTGTGCACGTAGGATTAGAAGGGCCATCATGGGTAAGTGCAATGTTTGCATTGGCAAACACCATGTTTGACAAGGTGCGATATTGCGCAAGTTACGGTATTACTATTAAACACGACGAATGGCCAGTCATTGGTAAGCCAGAAGCTATTCTTGGCGATAAAGGTGAGCTAATAGGAAAAGCCGTAGAAGTGCTTTCCGAGGCATTATTTATTAACGTTCAAAACACGCCGTCGTTCAGAGCAGATTGGAAAGGCATCGTAGAACAACAATTTAGAACACTGCAGGCTGATTTTAAACCTTACGTTGAAGGTTACGTCACGAACACCATCGTTAAAAAGCGTGGTGGTTCAGATTATCGACTGGACGCTGAACTCACATTAAGAGATATCACTCGCATCATTATTAATTGCGTCATTATTTATAACACCACACATACGATGGGATATTACGATCCTGATCGTGATATCCCGACAGATCTACCTCTTATCCCGTTAGCGTTATGGAACTGGGGAATACAAAATCGTACGGGTAAGCTTAGGGGTGTCAACGAAGAACTTGCCGCTGTTAACTTAATGCCCCATAAAGAAGTATCTGTCTCCGAACTGGGCTTGAATCTTTTTGGTTGCTATTACAGCGCCGCTATCGCGGTTAAGGAAGGATGGTTTGAAAGGATTAAAGGCCAATCAATGAAGGTATTGGTCGCTTACGACCCGCATTGTGCGGACACGATTTATTTTCGTCCGGATGGCAAGTACGACAAATTTATTCCTTTTGAGCTTACCGAACGAAGTCGAGCTTTTCGAGGCTTAACTTTTTGGGATGTATGGAGAATTCAGGAAGAGCAAGCCAAAACGGGGGCTCGGTCTAAACTCACGAAGTTAAAAGGCGAATTAACGCGCGATAAAAAAATTGAAGAGATCGTTGAGGAAGCTCGGTCAAAAAACAAAGACATGTCTCACCTGCCAAAATCTCACCGAACCGCCAACATCCGGGAAAACAAGAAAAATGAAATTGATGTTAATCGTGCCCGAAACGGCGTGATGCCGCCCCAATCGAAACCAGAAAAGCTACCAGTTAAAAAAGATAATGTGGTTTATCTGTCAGGCGAAAAATCACAAGATTATAGCGTCCCTAATATGCTGGATATCATTTACGGTGACGATGATGGAAATTGACAATAATAAAATAGAAATCGCTGAATACAAAGATCACGGATTACCCGAATACACCGATAACCCTTTCATCAGTGCATTACCGCTATTGAAGGATTTGCAATCAGTTCTTAAGGGCATGGTAGTACCACCATCATTTGATGAGAGGGAACTTAACCTGGATTGGCACCAGAGAATTCATGCGCTGCAAAGATTAACCCACCAGTTTTTCCAGCCGAGAGTACAGCATGGCGTGTTAGAGCAGAAACTTAGCGTGTTGATTCGTCAAGGGTATATTGGCCGGAACCCTGCTACAGCAGCTTTCAAGAAACATTTAAACAATGGCTATGACCGGATTGTTAATAAAGATATTAACTTAACCGTTAGAAGGGAAGTTGAATCTACAGCAGTCGGTTTTTCCATCATAGGCTTGTCTGGCTGTGGCAAAACCAAAGCAGTGAAAAAATGTCTTGAGACGTATCCCAAAGCAATTTTTCATCCTGAACTTCACGTAATTCAGATTCCCTGGTTAAAGCTCGAATGTCCACGTAATGGATCATTGACCGAACTTTGCTATAACTTCTTTCGCGCTGTAGATAGTCGTATAGGCACCCAATACTTTAATACCTACTGTAAGCCCAGAGTAAGTGTAGACAGCTTGATCGCTGAAATGGCCCAAATCGCGAACCTTCACGCAATAGGTGTGTTGTTGATAGATGAGATCCAGCATCTAAGTAAGAAGCGATCCGGAGGCGAAGAGGCAATGCTGGATTTCTTCGTAACCTTAACTAACTCTATAGGAGTACCTGTAGTATTTGTTGGTACACCTAAGGCTCGAAATCTTTTTGCAACAGATTTTAAAATGGCGAAACGCACTACAGGATTAGGTAATGTCTTATGGGATCGCATTCCACAAGATGACGAATGGAATAGATTAGTGAGTTATATTTGGAAGTACCAATGGTTGCGCAGTAAGGGCAATTTAACGCAACAAATAACGGACGCTCTTTATGACTTGAGCCAGGGAGTGATTGACATTCTCGTGAAACTTTACGTATTGTCTCAATGGCGGGCAATGATTCTCGGTAAAGAAATATTGACTGTTGAATTAATAAAAAAGGTTTATGAGGATGATCTGCAACCCGTCCACAAAATGCTTCAAGCACTTCGCAGCGGAAATCCTCAAGAAATAGTTAAGTATGGTGATTTGGTAATGCCCGAGGTAGAGGCCAAGCTCCTTCAGGCACTGGAACAACAAAGGTATTTTACCAATGATATCGAACATCCAATATCGCCGCCGGATAACGACAAACTAAATACCATCATGGCTGCTGCTGAATTACTTGGAATCAATAGGGATATCGCTGTCCCGCTTATAGAGGCAGCTTTAAAAGAAGATCCAAATCTAGACACCATGCAGGTGGTTCACAGAATGCTGAATCTTTTGCATTCGACCCCTGCGTCACCTAAAGTAAAAAATCCGCCTAAAAAGCCCAAAGTTTCTCTATGGGATCAATTACCAGAAAACGATATCCGTTATATTTATAGCCAAAGGGGAAATTCGACAATGCATGAGGCATTGAAAACTGTAGGTATAGTTGCTGCTGTTAGCGATTGCCTAAAGGTAAGCTAAGTGCTGGGGTATTTCCCGGTACCCTACCCAGACGAATTGCTTTACAGCGTTATAGCCAGATATAAACTACACCAAGGTATTGTATCGGACAGGCAGGTCGTTAACGATTTGTTTGGCTCCCGAAACGTGGCCGCCGTCGTCGATTTTCCGGGACATTTATTGGATCTTGAACAGAAGACCTATCACCTGACGCAGATAACAGCAGACCAATGGTTAACGAAGCATAGTCTCTACCCTGCGTACAAATATTTCCTGCAAGCAGACAGAAACGAAAAGGTCGTCCAGTCAGTACTAACGGGCAAGGCTTGGGATGTTCATACCAGAACAGGGGTTGCTGCTTCAAACATCAAAGTCCCGAAATTTCTAAGACTCTGTAAACATTGTTATCGTGATGAGTTAGAATTGTTCGGTGAACCTTATTGGCACCGGCTATACCAGTTATCCGGTGTAATGGTATGTCCAATCCATAAAGAGTA